>CAZFKF010001142.1:0-2449 GCA_964518805.1 uncultured Planctomycetaceae bacterium
CGCCGTCTCCGGACCGTTGGAGGCAAAGGAGGACTGCGCTCGGGCGTCAATACCAAGCCCGATCGACACCACCACACACGCCCAGATAGCGACACATCGCGTAGAAGGCATCCGTGCCCTCGCTGCCCAACAGGTGATTCGTGGGATCTCTATGCGCTGCTCACGCCGGCAAACAACTCGGCAACGCGCACGCAAAAATTGTCGTTAAGCACCAGGACCTCGCCCCTGGCCACGAGCCGACCGTTGACGAAAATATCGACGGGATCGCCCGCCAGTTTGTCCAACGGCACCACCGACCCGCGGCGCAGCTTGAGCACGTCCTCCAGGAACATCTGCGTGCGTCCGAGCTCGATCCTCACGTCGAGTTCGACGTCGCGGATCAGATCCAGCGTGGCGCTCTCGGTACTCGGCGACGACGACGAAAGCTCTTCCCATTGGAACGGGGCCGCGCCGGAAGGCATGCTCTGCGGCTTCTCTTCTTCGATCGAAGCCAACGCATTCTGGGCGTGGTTGAAGAGGGCCTCGATGTCGCTTTGGGCGATGGCCGCGTCGTCGGCTGGGGCCCGCGACGCGCTCGCCGTGGGCGTAGGCGTGGAAATCGGCGGAACTGTGGCATGTGCTCCCGCCTGATTGAGCAGGCGCTCGATTTCGTCCTGGCCAACCGTTCCATCACTAGGACTGGCCGCGGCGAATGCAGCGTTCCCAGCAGCCGGCGACTGCCCAATCGATTGCGGGGCATCCCCACCGACAGTCGCCCCCATGGCGCCGCGCAGAAGCCGTTCAATCTCATCCTGCTGGAGTAGTTCCTTGTCGTCGGCCATAGGAATCCATTCCTAATGGGGGGCCTATTGCTCGATGTACGAGAAGTCGCTGACGATGACCGCTCGCAGAAGAGGTTTTCCAAGAAGGGTGTTAATCTTCTCCAAAACCTGCCTCTTGATCAACCCCAACCCTGCGTCCGCCAGGTCCCTTGCGTCGGCACCGCGCACAATCACCAGAATCTGGTCGCGTAGCCGGTGTTGACTCGACTTGACCAGCCGCTCAAACTCCGCCTTGTCGTTAGCACTAACAACCCCAAAGAGGTGGAACTCAATCCGCATCGTCGTGTTCGAGGTGGGTTGGTGGGCCGTGACGCTGAATTGCTCCAGGTCGACCTCCACTTGATTCGCGGCATCGGGCTCGGGCTCCTCGGCAGCAGGAGTCTCCTTACCGTGTCCTCCCTTCTTTTCTTTTCCAGCCTCTTTACCGTGTCCTCCCTTTTCCGCCTCCTTTCCGTGCCCGCTCTTTTCAGCTTCTTTTCCGTGCCCGCCTTCTTTAGTCTCTTTACTTTCTTTTCCGTGCTTCTTTTCTTTCTCCACCGGCTCGGCCTTGGCCTCGTGGCCCTCGCCCGGAGCCGCTGTTGCGGCCGCCGCATCCGGGGAACTTGGGATCAGCAACGAGGCGACAAGACACTCCGCCCCAACGACCGCCACAAGAAACACGAGGACCGTGATTCGTATGAGCATCGAGGAACGAGGGGCAGGCTGCCCGGGAGTGGCTTCTTTGCCAGGTTCCGGCGACGCTTGGTCAGACATGGATACTCCCTCGCACTAGCTGGCAGGCTTCGACAAGACCCTGGGGCTCTTCAGCGGCCGGCGCAGGACTCCGCAAATCAGTGCGCCTTGCTGGCTCGCAGACCACCCCAAGGGCAATCAAGTTGCGATGGGGCGATCTGGCGAATCCGTTCGACGGAGTCTGATCGGTGGCCGCGAAGACGCGACACTCGGACGCCGATCGGCGTCCTAAAGGGAGTATAGCCCGTGACTGCGCGAAATGCCGCCGATCTTCAGGCTTGCACTGCAAGTTGCTTATTGGCAACTAGTTGCGATTCGCGGGCGGAGGCACCAGGTGTTTGGCCTGCTGATAGGCGACCGCCCGACGCAGAACCTCTTCCATCGGCTCCATCACCACCAGCCGCTCGCCGGTCGTGAGCGTGATGAACGTATCCGGTCGGGCTTCGACGTAGCAGATCAGATCGGCGTTGAGGATGAACGGTTCGCCGCCCAAACGCGTTAGTCGGATCATACAACTATCCTGCAACCACGCAAGCGAACCGTGGGGTGCAGCCCGAGCAGCGCCCCACGGTCCTTTTTGCGAAAGGGACTCCCAGAATCGTCCTCGCCCCGGCAGATTAGCGGCGCAGGTTCATCAACTCGTCGAACATTTGTTGTACCGTGGTGATGACGCGAGCATTGCCGCGGTACATGGTCGAGGCCGTGATCAAATCGATGAGGCTGCCGCCCACGTCGGTGTTCGACAGTTCGACCGCACCAGCCACGATCTTTCCGATTCCCTGGGCGCCCGGATTGCCTTGGACGGGCAAGCCGGAGTTCACACCGGTGGCGAACAGATTCAAGCCGCGTTGTTCCAGGCCGGCGGTGTTGGCGAAGCGGGCCAGACGGATCTGGGC
>CAZFKF010001143.1:0-2447 GCA_964518805.1 uncultured Planctomycetaceae bacterium
CTTTCGCAGCAGGGCGCTCACCTCTTGAGCCAGGTCCTGGTCGACGCGGGCATTGCGGTACTGGAGTGCCACGACCGGCCGGCATACGACCGCAACACGCTTCTCGCGGAGCTTGTTGCATTCCGCGGGAGCGTCGTTGCCCTTGATCATGTACGCCGCCGTGAACAAGAGGCTTTGGCAGCCGCCCAGCGAAGCGGCGGCCGCGCTTGCGACCAGCGTGATGACCAAACGCTGCCAGATCCTCGTGCGGCGGTCCATCATCGCGATCCCTCGTCGAAAGAAAGAGGTACTCCACGACCGCCCAAGAACGACAGCGCGGCCCATGGTCCGGAGAAGTGGGCCGGAGAATAGCCGGAACGCACTCCGGCTGCAAGGCCGATTTGCCGCCTCATCCGGCGTGCAAAGCCAGCGATGCCAACCGGTCGGCCTCCGCCTGATTCACCGTGCGGCGACGGATGGATGTCGCCCGGCCGGTTTGGCTGTCGACCTCGACAATCGTCCCGTTCAGGCGGCAGTCGCCCGTGGCGACCTCGAAGTGGGTGGGACGGAAGGTCCGCGTGGTCTCCAGGACACGATCGATGCGGCGACCGATAATGCTTTCGTGGGGTCCTGTCATCCCCACGTCGCACTGAAAGGCGGTGCCGCCAGGCAAGAGTTGTTCGTCGGCGGTGGCCACGTGCGTGTGCGTGCCCAGCACGGCGGACACGCGTCCGTCGAGATGCCGCGCCATGACTTGCTTGTCGCTGGTGGCTTCGGCATGGTAGTCCAAGAGCACGACCTTGACGTCGGAGGGGAGTTCCGTCAGGACCTGATCGGCGGCCTGGAGGGGACAATCCACCGGTGACATGAAGACCCGTCCCAGGAGACTGAACACGCCGACCGGAACCTGGCTCTTCGTGCGGACCACCGCAAACGTTCGGCCGGGCGCCTCGGCCGGATAGTTGGCCGGACGGACGATGCGATCGTCGCGATCCAGCAGGGAGAAGATCTCGCGACGGCGGTAGACGTGGTCGCCCATGGTCACGCAGTCTACGCCAGCGGCCACGATTTCCTCGAAGGCCTCGGGCGTCAGCCCGGACCCCCCCGAGGCGTTTTCGGCGTTGGCGACGATGAGATCCAACCGTTCGGCAATTCGAAGCCCCGCCAAGGCGCGGACCGTGATCTGCCGCCCGGGTTTCCCGACGATGTCGCCGATCAACAACAGCCGCACCGAAGCAGTCATCCGTCGTCCCTATGCGAATCGATCACGGCGAAAACGCAGCCAGGCGTCACGCTCCGACCGCTGACGCGAATACCCGTCTTTCCCAATTCCCTCGATCACCAATCTCCAGCCGCCCCTTCCGCCCTATCGCGCCACTTCCGTGAACCGCGTCTCACGCAGCACGGTGACCTTGATCTCGCCCGGATACGTGAGCCGCTCCTCAAACGCACGGACGATGTCGCGGCAGATTTTGGCCGCGGTCTCGTCGGTGGTTTCCTTGGCGGCGACGATCACGCGCAACTCGCGCCCCGCCTGGATGGCATACGCCTGTTCGACGCCCGGCAGGTCGGTGGCGATCGATTCGAGCTCCTCCATGCGTTTGACGTAGCGTTCCAGGGTTTCGCGTCGGGCGCCCGGCCGCGACGCGCTGCAGGCATCGGCCGCGGCGACCAGCACGGTATAGGGGTTCTCGACGCGGAGGTCGTCGTGGTGTCCCACGGCGGCGTGGATCACTTCGCGCGATTCGCCGTAGCGTTTCAGCAGATCGCCGCCGATCTTCGGGTGGCCGCCCTCCGCCTCGTGATCGGCCGCCTTGCCGATATCGTGCAGCAACCCGCAGCGGCGGGCCACAGCCCCGTTCAGTCCAATCTCGTCGGCGATCATCCCGGCGAGGAAGGCGACCTCGATGCAGTGCCGCAGCACATTCTGGCTGTAGCTGGTGCGGAAGTGCAACCGGCCCAGCAGGTTCAACACGCGCTCGTGAAGGCCGTGGACTTCGGCCTCCTGGGCCGCGGCTTCGCCCAGCTTCTGGACGTTGCGGTCCATCTCGCCTTGCGTCTCGGCGACGATCTCCTCGATCCGCGCAGGATGGATGCGACCGTCGGCGATAAGCTTGTTGAGGGAGATGCGGGCCACCTCGCGGCGAATCATGTCGAAGGCGCTGACGATCACCACGCCCGGTGTGTCGTCGATGATGACGTCGACCCCGGTGGCCTTCTCGAAGGCGCGGATGTTGCGCCCTTCGCGTCCGATGATCCGCCCCTTCATTTCGTCGTTGGGAATGTCCACGGTGCTGGTCGTGGTTTCGGCCGTATGGCTGGCGGCGTAACGTTGCAGGGAGGTCAGCAGGACTTCCCGGACGCGCTGCTCGCACGTCTCGGCGATTCGTTTCTCGTGCTTGACGATGACCGCTCCCGCCTCCTGCTGCAACTGCGTGTCCAGCATGTCCAGAAGCCGCTTGGTGGCC
>CAZFKF010001144.1:0-2445 GCA_964518805.1 uncultured Planctomycetaceae bacterium
AACATCTTCGATGCATGCGAGGAAATCTGGGGCAAAGATCTCAAACCGCTCGTGCTACATCGCGACGGCACGCTGGTCATACGTCCAGACTCGGGAAACCCGCCCTCGGTCCTCGCCGCTGGCCAACCGAACGACTTTAGCATCCTCTGCGATAGGTTCGGCTATACGGTGAACGATAAGGGCTACAAGGTCCTCGATCCGCACGTGCGCGTCATCCAGGGCGACGGGATCGATATGGAAATGCTCGACCGCATCCTGTACGCCATGAAGTCCGCGGGCTTCTCGGCCGACAACATCGCCTTCGGTTCCGGAGGCGCACTCCTCCAGAAGTTGAACCGCGACACGCTCAAGTTCGCTTTCAAGTGCGCCGCCGCCACGGTCGATGGCGAGGACCGACCGGTCTTCAAATCGCCGGTCACGGACAAAGACAAGCAATCCAAGAGCGGCCGCATGAAACTCGTGCGCCAGGAATCCGCGCACGCCGACACCTACACGACGGTGCCGGCCTCCGATCCCCGCGACGACCAACTCGTCGAGGTCTTCCGCGACGGCCGCATCGTACGCGAGTGGACCTTCGCCGAAATCCGCCAGCGGGCCCAAATTGCCTCAGATCGCTTGCACTAGGCAAGCCGCGCGGGCCGCTCTCCATCTCCTACACAACCCACTCGTGTGGTGGGTCATCGCACGCAACTGGGGGAGTTCGTTAACGATTCCTTCCCGGTACTTGCTGTCGTTGATTATGTGAGCTATGATTTACGTGCCGTTAAAATGGGCTGATATTGGCACCCCAACCAGATAAGAGGTTGCGATTCCACGGGAGTCGTCTTGGTGCGGGGGTCGCGCGAGGCGGTGGCAGACCACGGCATATTTCTACCAAGCGCATGTTCGCCTCGCGGTTGAGGCGGCGGTTGTTTCCCTTGTTTATAGAGCGGAGGCACAAGAAATGGCCCATTCTCTTCGCAGATCGAAGACGCGGTTACCTCATCGTCCCGCGTTTACGCTCGTGGAACTGTTGGTGGTCATCGCAATCATTGGCATTCTGATTGCGCTGCTGCTGCCCGCCGTGCAGGCCGCGCGCGAGGCGGCCCGGCGCTCGCAGTGCACGAACAACATGAAGCAAATCGGGTTGGCGCTGCACAACTACCATGATGCGCAGAAGTCGCTGCCCCCGTTGATGGTGTACCGAAATCCGCTTGGGCCGGTTGCAGGTTTCCCGTATCACCACACGTGGATTACGAAGATCCTCCCGTACATGGAGCAGCAAGCGATCTACCAGTTGATGGACACGCGGCTGTCTGCGTGGGACACCGCGGCCAACGCGCCCAGACCGTTTGCTCAGAAACAGGTGCCCAATCTCCTTTGCCCGTCGGATAACGGCTATAAAGGCTCGGACGACACCCCCAGGAACGTCGCCGTCACCTGCTACGCCGGGGCCGAGACGTTCGACTGGTGGGGAGACGGTTGTTGCACGTTGAATTCGCAGTGGGTCACGTGGTATCCTTGGCTGGCGCCGTTTACGAACCTGCTCGGCGCGGACTACAGTGGGATCTTCCCCAACAACAAGACGGTTGGACTGGCGGAGGTGACCGACGGCACGTCGAACGTGGTTGCCGTCACCGAGACCTCGACGAGGGGCTTTGGCGGCGGAAACGGCGGGGCGAACGGCACGGGCTCGCCACGCCCGCAAGGCGATTATTATTGGCGCGCGGCGTTCATCGCCCCTTCGTGGTGCTGTAATCCGATCGGAGACGGCTATCCCGAGGCGGATGGGACGGCGGGGAGCGCCGGCGGATACTGGATTCCCGGGCAGGGGCAGATGTTCAGACCCTCCTACGAGATCATGTGGGGGATCAACATCACGTTCCCCGGCGCGGGCGGCATGCACCCCGGGGTGTGCAACGCCTTGCTTTGCGATGGCTCGGTCCGGGGTCTGCAAGTCAACATGGATTATGCGATCTGGGTCATGATCAACGGCAGGGCCGATGGCCGACCCGTTTCAAGCTTCTGAGAAAGGAGGGTCTCCTGTGCGACTCGGAACCGTTTGCGTGTTGGTGTTGAGTCTCCTGTTCGTTCCCGCCTTTGCGGGATGCGGGGGCGGCGGCGTTGCGGGCACACCCAAGCCCGGCGAGAAGCAGGTCCAACCGGCCCAACCGGGACAAGTAATGCCCATCCCCGGAAAGACCCCCATGAAGAAGAGATGACCCTCGGGTCTCGACTGAAACACTGCGGTGTAACATGGCCCGTTGGTCTTCAGCGGGCCATGTTCTTTTTTCCCCGAGCATCAGGAAGAGGCGGGATGGAAGTCGCTCGGAAGAAGCGATGGTGGGAAGTTCCCCCGACTGCCGCGGCCGTTGGGTTGTTCTTCCTCCTGTTGTTTCTGCATCTTTGGCTTCTGATCGATCCCCGGCTGGTTTGCCACAGCGTTGGCATCACCACGCACTATTA
>CAZFKF010001145.1:0-2444 GCA_964518805.1 uncultured Planctomycetaceae bacterium
ATCCTTCGTGCCTGGCTGGGGGGCTGCCATCCGATCCTCTCCACCGGCGGATGTCGGTTGCCGCGCCGGATCGCTCGCCGCGGCAACCGAAGATCGAATCTGGACTTCCAGTTCCATCGGCCCCACTTGCACACGATCCCCGGACTTCAGTTCCGCCTGTGGTGCAATTCGATCACCATTGACGAATGTGCCGTTCTTGCTTTGGAAATCGCGGACCGCCACGAATCCCTCTTCGACGAGAAAGACGCAGTGATGTCGGCTTATCAACTCGCTGTGCACCCGAAGGTGGCAATCCTCCGCCCTGCCAACCAAGAACTTCGAGATTGGGACGGGGATTTCGCGGCCGGCGTGTTTCCCATGAGCGACGATCAACTTGACTTCCATCGTCATACGACACTCCCAGAACAAGGCTTCAGGTAAGGACAGAGTTGACACGACCGATGCTGTATGACGTGCGGTGAGAATCACGAGTGCGGTGAATCCCATGTTCACGGAACCGGGATGAGTTGCGTCGTGATTCCGCGCTTCTCGCTGCCGTCGGCCATTTTGACATCCAGCGTCATCGTCCCGGCCGAACGGTCGAACGTTCCCCGGAGGGCGCCAACCGTTCGCCGGTTGGCCTGTGTGGGCGGCGTCAGTTCGGCCTCGAACCCGATCGTATCCGGAAGGCGAAAGTAGGGCGACGCATTCGTGAAGTGGAGGGTCGTGAGCGGTTGGATCTGCATGGTGCGAAGCCATGGATTGAGAGAATCGAGAATGAGCTTCTCGCTCTGGTGGACCCTCTGGACGTTCTTTTGGTAGTTGGCGACTGCGACGTAGCCTCCCGCCAAGACCGAACAGAGAACGGCGCTGGTCGCCGCCCAACCAAGCAGTCTCTTGATGAGCGGCCAAGGACTGCGTCGCACCTTAGATGCGTCTTCCACCGCCTTGGCCCACAGCGATTCGAGCGGCGCCTTCACGGTCGGCTTGCGAGACGCACGAGGCGGAACAAAGCCTCGCGAGACGGATGCCTTGAACGGCTCCTTTTGGGCGGGATGCTTCACCGCGTCGGCGGGCGGATTGGACGCATGGCTTGAAGGCACCGCCGCCGCTCGGGGCGTTGAGGGGGCCGCCGCTGGGCCGGCCGCCGAGGCGATCGTCGCGTCGTGGGGGCTCGTGGCACGTGTCGCCCCGGCGGTTCCGCTTGTCACGCCGGCGAGTCTCATGGTCTCGACATCCGCAGCCCTAGGCATGGGCGGCTCCGCCGCCTGCGTCCCAATGGATAGCGCAAGCGATTCCAACGCAACCACAACCTCGGCCATCGACGCCGGACGGTCCTCACGTTTCTTGGCCACCATCCGTTGAAACAGTTGATCGAGCGACTCGGGCACGTCGGCTCGTGCCGCGCAAAGCGAGGGTACGGGTGTTTCGCGATGCGCCAGGAGCCGTTCCACCAGGCTGCTGCCCGAGAACATGGGGCGGGCTGTCAACAGGAAGTACAGCGTGGCGCCCAGACTGTAGATGTCCGATCGCGCGTCCGCATCCTTGGTGTTGACCGCTTGCTCCGGCGACATGTAGTCGACCGTGCCGAGGACCTCGCCGCTGGAAGTAAGGCCCGCGTCGACCGTGGCCGCATCCGCCTGCGCAATGTCCGCGATGCGGGCCAGCCCCATGTCGAGGACTTTCACCGTGCCGTTGGCGTCCAGCAACAGGTTGTTCGGCTTGATGTCGCGGTGGATGACCCCGGCGGTGTGGGCATACTGAAGCCCGCGAGCCGCCTGCAGCACGCAGTCCACGGCGCGACCGACGGGCATGGCCCCCTTCTCGTTGACGATCGAAGCCAGGTCACCTCCTTCCACATACTCCATCACAAGGAAGTGGAGGCCCCGGTCCTCGTCAGCATCGTACGCGGTCACGATGTTGCCGTGTGAGAGTCGGGCTGCGGCCTTCACCTCCTGGTGAAACCGCTTGACGGCCGATTCCTGCTGCACGGCCGCGGCCGGAAGGATCTTGAGGGCGACCACGCGCTCCATGCGGCGATGCCGGGCCCGAAAGACCTCGCCCATGCCCCCTTTGCCCAAGCGGTCGAGAACCTCGTAGTTCCCCAAGACAAGGCCTCGGGTCTTGCCTTGGTAGACCGCCTGGGTCTGAAACTTCGTAAGCCGTTTGCGCCGAAAAAGGGCCTGCGCCAGTTGCTGGCCGTCGGCAGGCTTCTCTTCAGGCGGCAAGTGACTGACGAAGGCGTCTATCTCCTCGCCGGTCATCAGACCGCATCCGATCAGCGTTCGAGTGAATTCCTCGAGGGAAGAGCCCATAGGTCGACCGCGGACACAAAAGGGTTCAAGACGCCCATGGTTTATCTATACCACGGATGTCCGAAAGTCAATCCCGCCGCGAGGTTGGTGCGTTTTGTCTTGAGCCAGTCCGCCGCTCGTCTCGTTGCCTCGGGAGGTTCATTCTCCGAC
>CAZFKF010001146.1:0-2443 GCA_964518805.1 uncultured Planctomycetaceae bacterium
CGCCCCAATCCCCCCATCTTCCCCGCCCTAAAATGCAAAAGCTGACGTGCACCCGATACCAGGGCAGGCGTCCGAATGGCCTTGACTCTCCCGGACCCGTTGGCCACACTACCGCGCTATGCACAAGATGACCCGGCATGTTCTGATCGAACTGCTCAAAGTCTTCGTCTTCGCGCTGACCCTTCTCACCGGACTGTTCGAGATCGGGATCCTCGTTCGGGAGGCGATCCGGGAAGGAATTCCCCTGCTTCAGATCGCCTGGCTCCTGCCGTACACGCTCCCGGAAGCGCTTCGCTTCTCCGTCCCGATCACGCTGCTGTTGGCGACAACGACCCTCTATTCGCGCATGTCCGGATCGAACGAAGTCGTGGCCTTGAAGGCCCTGGGGGTCTCGCCGATGGCCATCCTCTGGCCAGCCTTGGCCGTGGCTTTCCTGACCAGCCTGATCACCGTATGGCTCAACGACATCGCCGTCTCGTGGGGGCGCCAAGGCGCCGCAACGGTCCTGATCGAGGCCATGGAGGAGATTGTCTACGGCAAACTTCGCACGGAACGGAGTTACTCGTCCCCGTTGTTCACGATCAACGTCAAGGGAGTCGAGGATCGGACGCTCGTCCGGCCCATCGTGACCATTCGCGCCGGATCCGCGACGCCGCGGATCACAATCGACGCCGAATCCGCCAAGCTGCACGTCGATCACGACGAAAACGTGCTGAGAATCACGCTGTTTGATGGGGCGATTGAGGCCGAGGGCAAAGGCCGGGTCATCTTCACCGAGTACGAGTACGTGCGTCCCTTGATCGATCCGCTCGCCGACAACGAAGGTTCCAAGCGGCCTTCGGGATTGCCGTTGTGGCGCATCCCCAGCGAAACGGTCAAGCAGCGCGAGGCCATCGAGCAGCATCGCGAGCAATTGGCCGCGATTGCCGCAGAACAACTCCTGGCCGGCGAATTCGACCGTCTCGGAGGCCCGGACTGGGTCCGCCGAATAGCTCAAGGCGACAACATGCGGACTCGGCTTTGTGAACTCCGCCTCGAACCATTTCGACGCTGGTCCGCCGGGTTCAGTTGTCTGTGCTTCGTGTGGGTTGGGGCGCCGATGGCCATCCGGCTTCGCAACCGCGATTTTCTCACCAGCTTCTTCCTGTGCTTCGCCCCGATCCTGATCGTTTACTATCCCCTGCTGGCGTACGGGATCGACGGAGCGAAGAACGGCTCGATTCCGCCGGTTGCGGTGTGGTCGGGTAACGCGCTTCTGGCGGTATGGGGATTCTGGCTGCTCCGCAAAGTGATGCGCTATTAGAGTGCGCCCAGGGCCCCGTCGTCCCGCAGGTTCCCCACCAGATTCGCCGTAATGGCCTCAAAGACGCGCGCAAGCCGTTCAAAATCGGCGTCTTCCGCCTGAAAGAAAATGGCATAGGTCGCAGTCTGGGTCCGCAAACAACGAACCTTGGCGGTACTCGTCAAGTCCATACAAAAGAAGTTGACATCGAAACCCCTGAGGTCCCTGCCCGCGACCGTATCCTGCGCCGCTTCTACGTCCACGTCGCCGTATTCTTGCCTAATCCCCTCGACTGCCTCTTCTGCCAACTCATTTGGGTCCATCAAACGCGGGTAGACGCTGACCGAGAGAAAAGCCCCGCTGGGACTGACGACCGCAACCGACCCCTCTTCCAGGTCATCCAAGTCTGGGTCGTCATCCAGAACCCAATTGTCCGGATAGAGGAAAGAAATCCCCATTCCCTTGAACTGGCGCGGCACGAATCCGGCTCCTTTGACAGTGACGTTTGTGTAATCCTAACCTGATGGGGCGTTTAGGAACACCACCCCCGGCCATCGCTCGCACGACTCCGCCTTGCCACGACGGATGGAATTGAGTATGATCCGCCCCCTCGTCTGCGGGTGACTACTTCGCGAGCTTGGCAAGACGGATCGCCATGAGTTTGCACGTCGCGCAGTGCCCATGCACACCCTTTCCGCATTGCGGGCGCTCGTTGGGGCGTCGATTGCGCGGTAGAACACGAAGTCGCGGGATGGGTGCGCCGAATTGGCTTTGGTGTGCTGCGTTGGCAGCCAGTGTCTGCGGAAGCGGTTGCGCCACGTCACCATGGAACGTGGCATCCGCGACGGCGAATGCGGCGACGGGAACGGCGGTCGCCGCGTCGCCGCCGGGTACGGCTGCTGCGCCTCCAACCACTGCGACTGCGCCACCGTCCGCAACCGCGGCACCGGCCACACCGGCGACAGTCGCCGGAGCGCCGGGCACGGTACAGCAGGCGGCCGACACGGCGAGAAATTCTCCGGCAGCCGCCACCAGTCCGGCCGCGTCTGCAAGGCCCGACCCTCGCGTCGTCGAAGACCTCGTCGCGCAGATCGCCAAACACAACGCGCTTGATCCGGCGGCCACGGCGCGACTCACCCAGGACCTGCTGCAAATGGACCA
>CAZFKF010001147.1:0-2443 GCA_964518805.1 uncultured Planctomycetaceae bacterium
CGCCATGGCGACGCGGCGGTGGAAGCCCAGGCCAAGGTGTACCAGCGACGGCGCGACGTGCTTTGTGACGGACTCGAACGGGTGGGGTGGCCCGTCACGCGTCCCCGCGCGTCGATGTTCGTTTGGGCCAAGATCCCCGAGCCGTGGGCCCAGATGGGCTCCTTCGATTTCGCCATGAAGCTCCTCGAAGAAGCCGACGTTGTGGGAAGTCCCGGCGCGGCGTTTGGTCCGTCCGGAGAGGGGTATCTGCGTTTGGCACTCGTTGAGAACGAGAACCGGTTGCGTCAGGCCGTGCGCCAGATTGGGCGTTGCCTCGGGGCGAAGAATGCAGCGAAAGGACTGGTCGAGGCGGTTTAGAGAGGGTTTCGGGGCATCCGCCGCTTGGAATCACGGCACCGTGGGCCCACCCGTCAGAGGCTCGCAACGATTCCTGTCCGGTTCGTCGTACGTCGCACTTGCCGGGGGGCTCACGAGTTGCGAGCCGCGAAGGCCCGGCAAGCAAGAAAAGAAAAAGGGCCTCTGCTCGCCGGGGCAGAGGCCCTCAAGTATGGCTGTCCGAACGAGGAGGACTTGCGTCCGTTTCGATCGGAGACCCACAGCCGTAGAAGTGCTATCGGGCTTCCGCGTCAAGCGACTTTAGTGTCCCTTATCGAAGCATGAACTGGGGTAAAACTACCTTACAATATCCTATTCACTCTTTATGACGAAGACCGCAAAGCTTGCCCTGGAAGACGGAACCGTGATGACCGGAAAAGCCTTCGGCGCCGACGGGGAGGTCGACGGCGAAGTCTGTTTCAACACCTCGATGACCGGTTACCAGGAGATTCTCACCGATCCGAGTTACCGCGGGCAGATTGTGACCATGACCTACCCGGAAATCGGCAACTACGGCATCAATCGCGAGGACGTGGAGAGCTGGAAGCCGCACTTGGCCGGATTCATCGTGCGCGAGCGAAGCCGGCGCGTCAGCAATTTCCGCGCCGATGACGAGTTGGACGCGTACCTCCGCCGGAACCATATCGTGGCATTGGAGGGGATCGACACCCGGGCTCTCGTCCGCCGTTTGCGCATCCAGGGCGCGATGAAGGGGGTGCTTTCGACGATCGACAGCGACGACGCCAGCCTGGTGGCCAAGGCCAAGGCCAGCCCGGGCCTGGTGGGCCGCGATCTGGTGCGCGAGGTGATTCCCCAACAGCCCACCGCGTGGACCGAGCCCTTGAGCCGCTGGACTCGGCTGGCCAACTCGGGTGTGCCGCGTCGCGAGGTGCCGGCCAACGCGCCGCACGTCGTGGCCATGGACTATGGGCTGAAGTGGAATATCGCCCGGCATCTGTTCGATATGGGCTGCCGCGTGACGATCCTTCCGGGCACGGCCACGGCCGACGAGATCCTCGCGCAGCAACCCGACGGCGTCTTTCTTTCCAACGGGCCCGGCGATCCGGAACCCCTCGCCTACGCCCACGAGGCGATCCGCCGCCTGTTGGGCGTCAAGCCGATCTTCGGAATCTGCCTGGGGCACCAGTTGCTCGCGTTGGCCTGCGGCGCCAAGACGTTCAAGCTGAAGTTTGGCCACCGCGGGGCCAATCAACCGGTGCTGCATCACCAGACCGGCCGCGTGGAAATCACGTGCCAGAATCATGGGTTCGCGGTCGATCCGGCGTCGCTGCCCGAAGACATCGAGGTGACCCACATCAATCTCAACGACGACACGGTCGAGGGCCTGCGCCACCGCACGTACCACGCCTTCAGCGTCCAGTATCACCCCGAGGCCTCGGCCGGCCCTCACGACAGCCACTACCTGTTCGCCGAGTTCCGGAAGATGCTGGGGTAGGGGACCGGGATTAGTAGGGATTAGGGACTGGAGAAGTGACGCTGGAGCAGTCCTTCTGCGATCCCCAGAGTGTATAGGACGACGTGCGGTCAAGAACTCTTAGGATGTTCCACGAAGTGGCGTCGATGCCGATCTCCAATCCCCAGCCCCCAATCCCTTATCCCTGACTATGGATCTGCATCTTGCCGGCAAAGCGGCGTTGATCACCGGAGGCGCAGTGGGCTTGGGGCGGACCGTGGCCCTGCGTCTGGCATCCGAAGGGGCCCGGGTGGCAGTCAACGCCCACGGCCATCTCGAAGACGCCCAGACGCTGGCCGAAGAGATCCAGAGCACTTGCCACGTCGATGCCTTCGCCGTGCGGGCCGACGTGAGCCGCGAGGCCGAGGTCCAGGCCATGTTCGACACGGTCCTCCGACGGTTCGGGCAATTGGACGTCCTGGTCAACAACGCGGCCCTCTGTCCCACGTGCGACGTGATGGATATGAGCGCGGCGCAGTGGACGCGGACCGTTGAAGTCAATCTCACCGGCACGTTCCTGTGTTCCCGGGAGATGGTACGGCAACTCGTGGCGGCGGGCAGGCCAGGTCGGATCGTGAACGTTTCCAGCCAGGC
>CAZFKF010001148.1:0-2441 GCA_964518805.1 uncultured Planctomycetaceae bacterium
AGCAACCGTTCGATCTGTTCGCGGTCGTCGACGCTTTCCCCCGGGTCGGGCTCGGTGTCTGCGATGGCTTCCGCGGATTCCAGCGTGCCGCTTCTTCCCGCTCGTTGAGGGATTCGCTGACGGAGGATGGCCCGAACGACGATCCGCCGCGCCACAACGGTGAGATAGGTGGCCAGGCTGCTCTGGCCGCGGAAGTGGCGCAACACCGCGAAATCGTCCTGGAGGATTCCGAGAAAGACCTCGCTCACCAGATCGTCCCGGTCTTCGGGACCGATGCGAAGTCCGCGGATTTGCACAGTGTGGTTGACGACGTGGACCGCCAACCCCATGAAGCGATCCACAAAATCCTCCCATGCCCGTGGTTTGCCTTGCAGGCAACGTTCCAGCAGACCACGGTCGATTTCGGTCAGCACCACAATCTCGCTCCGTTGGCCTTCGACGGATGCCGTCGGGGCGATCCACGCCTCGGACCTGTCAGTCCTTGCCCTACCAACAGGGCGGTTCCACCGACCCCCGGCCCAGTAGTATTGTAAACGTGAATCTCCACCTGAGCAAGCGAAACCTTCTCTCAGGGGGCAAATGCAAGCTGCGCATTCATGCAAGCCGCGTCGATCACAGCACCGAAGCACCCCTTATCGCGATTGGTCCATCGCCATCCAAAGTGGCGGACGACCGATCGTATACCGCCGGCATCGGAGTATTCAGTCAACTCGGAAGGCCGCAGGCCCCGCTGCTGTCGAGAAGAACGCCGCCGCCTGGGAGCCATCGGGGAATCTATTGCGATAGCTTTCGGCCCATGACTCTAGAAACGCCGGCATCCGGTCCCTTTCTACGAGCGCCCACACGCTCCCTCCAAAACCGGCGCCGAAAGCCGACGCAGCCACGGCCCCGTGTCTGCAGGCGGAGTGTGCCAGATGCGACGTTTCGGGGATTTGGTTGCCGAGCAGTTCCTCGGCCGCCTGTTGAGACTGCGCGACAAGCCTGCCGAATTCAGTCAAGTCGCCGAGTTCGAGGGCATCTCCGGCCGCGGGCAGGATTTGCTCGTTCTCGACGACAAAGTGTTCCAGGCGTCTTAGCAGGCTGGCCAAATCGAACTCGTCGTGCCGAGATGACCGGAGAATGCGTTGCAGTTGGGCTAGCGCGTCCGGTCGGACGCCGAGGATCGCCGCCAAATGGGGGTCGGTTCGTCCCGACTCGCGGCGCCACCGATCCGCGATCCAGGCGGCCGATCGCGACGCGGCGTTGTACTTCTCCATGGCTGCGCCGGTCTTTTCTGCCGCCACGCCACTGACCGCGACTGCGAACGCATACTCCCTTGGAACTGGGATACTCCTCTCCAGACGCACCGGACAATAGGCGAACTGGCCGATGCGGCCCGACTGCGAGCACAGCATGGCCGTGTGGTCTTCGCTGCCGCCAAAAGTCCCCACGCCGCGATCGCCCACAAGACTGCCGAAGGTCTGGCCGTTCTCCACCGTGCCGAGAAATCCGGCCAGATCCGTGAGTTCTCGGATGTTGGCTCGAAACGGGTCCGACTCGGCCAGCCCGTTGAGCTCAGCCAGCCCGAAGAAGACCGCTACCATCAGGGCGCTGGAACTGCTCATGCCGGCGGCAGGGGGCAGATCGCTGGCCAAGGCGATCGTGGCGCCGCGTTTCGCTTCTGGAAAGTTGCGGGCGATGCGTCGGGCCACGGTCATGGGATAGTTGGACCAGTGACCGACCGTGGGAACCAGATCCGCGTGGAGGCTGAATTCAACGGCGTCGTTCCGCGCCGCGTCGATCACCACCACCTTGGCGTCGTTCCGCGGCACGGCAACCAGGCAGAAGCCGCATTCGGTGGCGGCAACCATGCTTCGTCCGCCCGCGTAATCCGTGTGCTTCCCGAGCACCTCGATCCGACCGGGAACGGAGAATACGGCGGGCCTTGCCTCGGGCCGAACCGGGGTGCGATGTTCCAACGCGGCGAGGACACGGTCAAAAAGGGCCGCCTTCTTCGCCGCCGCCGGTGGTTCCCACCCCGCCGCGACGAGTCCCAACGTCAGCGATTGCCGGTCGTGCAGGCTTTCCTCGTGGCCCAGACGCGAAATCACAGGCTCACCTTGACCTGCGCCAGAAAGGGCTTAATCGTGGCAATGTCTTGCCGGCTGGTCAGATCGAGCACCGGAGCGCGGATCTTCACGGCATGAAAGTCCTGGCGCAGCACGTCGATCACGTACTGCACCGCGTCGGTCACTTCGAACTCATTCCGCGGGGAAGGGGCGATCTTGCGGCACGCCTCGAAGATCGCCGGCGTGAACCGCCAGCAGTTCATGCTCAGCCAATGCGGCGGCGCGACCGCGGCCAACGTGGCGGCGTCTCGCTTCTCGATGATTCGCTCGAACTTCCCCTCCGCGCTGATCTGGGCAATGGCGAAGCTCTTCACACGTTCCGGGGCGATATTG
>CAZFKF010001149.1:0-2439 GCA_964518805.1 uncultured Planctomycetaceae bacterium
GCCGGCCGTTAGCGGCCGGGCTAAACGCTGGCTTTCTTGTTGTCCCGCTCCTCTCCGCCTTCTGGCCACTGACCACTGCCTCCGCCTATTTCAGCCCGAACTGCCGCAACACCACGTTGAACACGTCGATATCGGCGATCGACGTGCCGGGCAGCAAACCGGGGTGCGAGCACAGCATCACGCTGTGCTGACTGGGGTCCAAGGCCGGGGCGCCGTGCGAGCCCTTGACCAGCGCGGCGTCGAGCGGAATGCTCTTGGTGGCCATGTCGACGTGCAACTCCACGGGGTCGTAGCCGGGCTTGCGGTGGATGTCGACGGTCCGGGCAAAACGCGGGGCTCGATCGTCCGCGAGCCACCAGTAGTAGGCCTGCCAACTGTGAGGCTCGGAGACGAGGATGACGTCGCCGCTTCGCGGGTGGTTCAGGCGGTAGCGCCCACGTTGGTCGCCGGCGAGCACCTCGGCAACACCTTCGCGGCCGCGGAACAGGTCTGCCACGCGATCGATCGCCGCGGGCTCCGAGACAAAGACGTGCGAATGCTGGTGATCGGCCATGGCCCAGGCCCGGCTTCCGGCAAAATCGAGCATCTCCCCGTCGTCGGTTTCGCGCACGCTCAGCAGGCCGGCCTCGCGCAGTAGCCGGTTCGGGTACAGGACGTGGCTTACGGGCACGATCGCGTATTCGCCGGCCACCAGCCACAGCGGCTCGGCGTCATAGGCTTCGCGAAGCTCGCCGGCAATCCGGCCCAGGAGTCGGTCGAGATCGCCCACGGCGTGGCCGGCCTGGACGCTGTCGGGCCCGTGCCGCTGCGGATCGTAGTCCAACTGCGGCAGATAGATATAGAAGAAATTCGGACGCCACTTCCGGGCCGCGTGGACCGCCGACTCGAGGATCCATGCGGTCGACTTCACGTTGGCCATCGGGCCCCAGAAGTGCTGGAGCGGGAAGTGGCCAAGCTTGTCGCGAAGCTCGCCGTACAGTTCGGTCGGCCGGGTGTAGCACCAGAGCGACTCCGACCCGTCGGGATTGTGGATCGGGGCGGGCGTACACACGTAGTCCGCCTCGCAGCCTTTGGCGTGCAACGGAAACCACACGGCCGAGGTCAGGCCCGACGGATGGTGCGCCAGCAGGTCCCAGATCTGCGGCTTTTCGATACAGGCGTTGGGCGAGGTCCACATCTCCGCCTGGCGGCGCTGGCGCCAATAGAAGCCGTTGGCCACCACGCCGTGGGCGTCGGGCGGGCTGCCGGTGGTCATGTTGGCCTGCACCGGGCAGGTGACGCAGGGGAAACTCGGCACCAGGTCGGCGATCTCGCCGCCGGCCAGAAGCTCCTTCAAGTGCGGCATCACCGCCACGTCCTTCTCGCGCAGCCCGGGCACCGAAAACAACACCACGGTATCAGCCATGCGACGCTCGCTTCCTCTCGATTATGGGGTTGAGAAACGCATACGCCCGGCGGGCGGCCTCCGGCGCCGCGTGGCCGTGACGGCTCAGCTCGACGTGAACACCTCCTTGATACCCCACCTCGGCCAGGGCCTGCAAGACCGGCGGGAAGTCGATTTCCCCCTCGCCGAACATCAAATGCTCGTGCCAGCCTCGGCGCATGTCCTCCACGTGAACGTTCACCAGCCGCGAAGACCAGCGGCGGATTTCCCCGGCGATCGGCACTTCCCCCTGACATTGAAGGTGACCGACGTCGAGAGTCAGCTTGAGGTTTGGGGAATCGACCCGCGACAACAATGCAGCGAAGCGGGCCATCGAGTCGACCAGCATTCCGGGCTCCGGCTCGAAGCCGACGACCACCCCCGAGCGCTCGGCGCAGGCAAGCACCGCTTCCAGGCCCGATGCGAGCAGGTCCATCGCCTGCGCTTCGGGAAGCGGCTGCCGCAATACGCCCGACCACAGCGATACGCACGTGCTCCCCAGTTCCGCCGCGCAGTGGATGGCGTGTTCGTAGAACGCGACGCGCCGGGCCCGAGCCGCGGGATCGGCCGATAGCAGCGTCGGCTCGTGTTTTTCTTGCGGGTCGAGGAGAAAGCGGGCCCCCGTCTCGATGGCCGACCGAAGCCCGAGCCGATCGAGCATGGTGCGCAGACGCGGCAACTGCCCGCGCCAATCCTCCCGCGGCGACAACGCGCCGTGATCGATCGTGATCGCCACGCTGCGGTAGCCGATCTCGCCCAGCAGCCCGACGGCGTCGAACAACTCGTGATGGGCCAGTCCGTTGGTGTTGTAGCCGAGGAGCACGGGGCGATGGGGGCTAGGGATTGGAAGCTGGGGATTGGGGAATGCGGTCAAATGCTCGTCGCGCATCCCGCATCACGTCGAATAAATCCATCGTCCGAGCAGGAACGTCGGAATCAGGAACGCGAGCACGATGATCGCCCCCTGGAGGTCCGCGACCACATAGCAGATCGCCGCGTCGAGGAACACCAGCGAC
>CAZFKF010001150.1:0-2437 GCA_964518805.1 uncultured Planctomycetaceae bacterium
TGACGATGACCAGATCGCCATACAGAACCACGGAGCTGCAATATCCGTGGACGCTGTAAAACTCTCCGGGCCGAACCAGCCAGCGCTGGTTGCCATCGAAGTCGTAGGCGGCCACCAGCATGTCTGTGCGGTCGAGAAAGGTCACGTACACCTGCTGGCCATCGGTGGCCGGAGTGCTGGATGCGTAGCTGTTCAGTCCGTGCTTCCTTTCCAGCGGCGATTCGATCACGACTCGCTGCCAAAGCGTCTTCCCGGTCCTGCGATCGATACTCAGCACGAGCCGCGCGTGCTTCTGCTCAAGGCAACTCACCAGGAAGACTCGATCGCCCCAGACGATCGGCGAGGCATGTCCAACGCCCGGGACCTGTGTCTTCCATGCGATGTTGCGTCCGGAAGGACCGTCCCACTGACGCGGGATGCCCCGCTCAAGGCTTGTGCCATCGCCGCGCGGACCGCGCCAACCGGGCCAGTCCTCGCCCAGGGCGATGCTCGGCGCGCATGCCAGGCTGAAGCCCAGGTTCAGAACGAGGATCGAGACGATCTCTTGTCGCATGAAGCGTTCCTTCTTTCGATGGGCAGAGACGCAAGACACGGGGTGCTGGGCAGGCCGAGGGGGGAGGAGCCGGAACGAATCCGATGTGCACTTTTCGGCGACTCGGCTCCAGAAAGCCGAACGCTGCAGCACGCGTCCGATCGTCCGACCGATGCATCCAGTAGTCACGAAACGAACCGTCAGGTCAAGGGGGCAGAAAATCGTGGGCTGCGGGGTGTGCGCAGCGTAGTCCTTGTGGGGGAATGGCAAACCTTGACGTCTGATTCGCGGGCGAACTATACTAAACTGTTGGCGCCGCCTGTCTTTCGATGCTCCGACCGGTCTCTTTGCGTAAAGAAGCTCACCGATGACAAACGCCCCGCGCTGGTTCTGGCTCTTTGGTTCGCTAACCCTCAGCTTGGTGCTGGTGGGCAGCCAGTTCGCTGTCAGCCAAGGCGCCGCCGCGCCTGAGAAGCCCAAGTCCGATGCCGCCGGCGCAGCGGCCGCCAAACCCGCCCAACCTGCCCCGCCTGCCGCCAAGCCTGCGGAGTCCGCGCCGCCTGCGGCGGCAATGGCCCCAGCCGCACCTGCCGCGCGCCCCTACATTTCCCCGGCGCCATCCACGGCCCGACCAGGCGCGTTTCGATCGCTTGCGCCCGGTGCCATGAAGGATGTTGACGCGATGCGGGAGATTGACGAGACGGTCAGCCGCCACGACGTGGTGGAGATCTTGGCCGTCGATCCAAAACTCGACTGGGCCAAAGAGATCCCGTTTCGCCGCGAAATCTGGGGCTTGCAGTTTCGCTACATGCCGATGCGGATCATCGAGGTCGATCTGCCGCAGCCCAGCGGGCGGATGCAGCGCAAGCCGATTTGGTACATGGTTTACAGCGTGACCAACGCAGGCAAGGCCATGCATCCGGAAGCCAACGAGGACGGGACCTATCGGATCGAATTCGTGGACAAGCCGATCCGTTTCGTGCCGGCGTTCCTCCTGCACTGCATCCGGCTGGACAAGTCGTATCCGGATCGAGTCATTCCCGCCGCGGTCGGACCCATCACGCTCCGCGAAGATCCGAACCGCAGATTCTACAACACGGCGGAAATCGTCCGCGAACTCCGGGTGGGTGAGACGGTCTGGGGTGTGGCCACTTGGGAGGACCTCGATCCGCGGATGAACCGCTTCTGCGTTTTCGTTAACGGACTGACCAACGCCTACCGCTGGAGCGACGATGCGGAAAAGGTCAAGCCGGGCGTCCCCCTGGGAACGGGGCGTCACTTGATGCGCAAGACGTTGCGCCTCAATTTCTGGCGCCCCGGCGACGAGTTTGATCCTAAGGAACGGCAGATTCGCGTCGGGATGCCCGGAGAGCTTGACTACCAGTGGGTCTATCGCTAAAAAGAGGGTTTCCGCGGTGTGAACTCGCCCCGCATGGGGGAGGCCGTGGGTGCCGGTATGGATAGAATGAGCGGATCGTGGGCGACCATAGTCCCTCACCAGGCGTTTCACTGCGGTCGCTGGTCTCTCCCTACCCGGCTGACTCGTTTGAGCCCCTGAGGTAATCCTAGGGAAGCACCCCTGCGTGGTGGTTTGAGGAAGGTTTCATGGCACACAAAAAAGGTCAAGGTTCCAGTCGCAACGGTCGTGACTCCAACGGACAACGGCGCGGTGTGAAGCGATTCGGCGGCCAGACGGTTCGCGCGGGGAACATCCTGGTTCGGCAAGTAGGCACGAAGTTTCACGCCGGCAGGGGGGTGGGACAGGGTAAAGACTACACCCTGTTCGCCCTGATCGACGGATTGGTCCAGTTCGATCGCGGCGGCCGGCGCGTGAGCGTGGTCCCGGCGGAAAACAACTGAGTGTTCGTCGACGAAGTCGAAATTGTCGTGGAGGCCGGCCGGGGC
>CAZFKF010001151.1:0-2435 GCA_964518805.1 uncultured Planctomycetaceae bacterium
GTCCGTGGCGTCCGCGCCAAGCAGGTCCTCCAGGTTGCTCTGCAAGCGGCCGTGGGGATCGAGATTGTAGATGATCCGGTCGCACATGGCCCGCAGCTTGGGTTCCAACTCGAACCAGCCCAGTTGGTCGTGCAGGTAATCCTGCAGCGACTGCGGGCGGGCCGCCATGTTGGCCATGGCATCGTGCTGGCGCTCGTCAACTTCGTCCATCCGATTGCGCGAGGGGCGGCTGCGCTCCTCGAAATGGTCGGGCCATTCCTCGTCCATGCGCATCAGCCGCTCGAAGTCCTTCTCGTTGTCGCTGGTGTCGTCGATCACCAGCTCGCGCTCCTCGTCGCTGGGAGCGTCGGGTGGCTCGTATTCGGCGGCTTCGGAGGGCAGATCGGGATCGCTTTCCTGAGTATCGAGAATCGGATTCTCGACCATCTCCTCCTGGATCCGCTCCTCCAACGCCTGGATCGGCAACTGGAGGATCTCCATCGACTGGATCATGCGCGGCGCCAAGATCTGCTTCTGCACCATCCGCATTTCTTGACCAAACGACAAACGCATGACAATCCCTCGAGACTCGCAGCAGGACTCAAATCAATCAGAACGACTGGCGGCCCATGAGGGCATCCGTCAGGATCTCTCTATTGGCAAATTCTAGCACGCTTCCGGGCGTAATCCCGCGGGCCAACCGCGTGATGCGGATCGGCAACTCCGAGAGCAGGTTGGAAATGTAAAGCGCTGTGCCGTCTCCCTCGGTCGTCGGATTGGTCGCCATGATCAGCTCGTTGAACTCCCCCTCGCGAATGCGGCGCACGAGCGATTCAATGGTTAGCTGGTCCGGCCCGATTCCGTCCAAAGGCGCAATGCGCCCCAACAGCACGTGATACAGACCGTGATAGATGCCGGTCTGTTCCAGCACCATCAGGTCGCGGACCTGCTCGACCACGCAAAGGATGTCTCGTTGCCGCTTCGGATCGCGGCAGATCGAGCACTCGTCCTCCTCCGACAGATTGAAGCAGACTCGGCAGTACCGCACGTTTTCCTTGACGCGGCGAATGGCGTCGGCCAGGGCCAGGGCCTCCGTGGCGTGGACCCTCAGGATGTGGTACGTCAGTCGCTCGGCCGACTTCTTGCCGATGCCGTGAAGTTTGTTGAACTCGTCGACCAGATTGGCAACCGACTCAGTGAGCTCCGGCACGGTTCACCTCACGCGGGGTCGGGAGGCTTGGGCGAATCGGCAGGGCCCGTTCCCAGGAACTTCGCCATGGCCTGATCGAGTCCCGGCAAGGCCACCCCACCCGTAATCGATCGCACGGTATCTGCATGCAACTCTTTGGCCTTGGCGACGGCCTGATTGACCGCGGTGGCGACGAGGTCTTCCAGCAGCTCCTGATCTCCCTGCGCAAGGAGCTTCGGATCGATGTGGCAGCGAAGCACTTCGACCAGTCCATTGACCTCGAATTCCACCAACCCACCGCCAGCCGATCCTGTGGCGCGGCGGCTGCGGAGTTCCTCGGTCATCCCCTGAACGCGACCACTGATCTCGTGGGCATGCCTCAGAAGCGACCCCAGACCCGACAGTTCCTTGAACACCTCACGCACTCCCCTGTAGTTCCCTGCTTGTCAGCGACTTCCTTCCGGCCCGTCGATCCGCTCCGGAAAGGCCCCGAACAATTCTATCGCCCGGCGGATCATCGGATGCTGAGCCACTTCGTTGCGGCGCTGCTGAACCGGCTTAGCGCGTGCCGCAGAGACGGCCTGTACTCTCCCCACACCTTCGTCGACCGTCTCAAACTCCAACTTCAGTGGCTGACCGGTGACTTCGGCCAGGGCCTTCTCAAACCTACCCCTCTGGTCGGGGGAATCGCAGATCGACTTTGAAAAAGTATACTCCTGGGGAAAGCTCACTACCAGGTGATTTGGCGCACGAATTGCTGCGCGACAGAATCGCCCCGCGTGCTCCGCCACAAGTCCCGTGATCTTTGCCGCAGCCTGCGACCAGATCTGCGTCGCATTTTCCGGGGCAATCGCCAGAAGGTCCGGCGAGGCCGAAGCGACCTCTTGAGATACCTCATGGGGGGCCGAATCGGCTAATACGACGGGTTGGTCAGGTCCTTTTTTTTTGACCTGTTCCCCCCGCACGGGTTCTGGAGCGGGCGGAACAACCCGCCGTTGCGACTCCCGTGGCTCAGAGCCGGACGCCAACTGCGCAGCAACCTCGCTCAATTCGACCAGGTCGCCCATGGCGGCAATCTGCACCAGGGCCAATTCCGCAACAATGCGTCCTTGCGTACTATAGCGAAGCCGCGAGAGCGACTGATCGAGGATCTGCATCACCGCCAGAATATTCTCCAGGCCGAGTTTGCGTGCCGTTTCGCCTGCCTCTTGCCACTGGTCGGGCGATACGTGCAGCAGAAGATCGCCCGAACACCCGGCGGCAGCAG
>CAZFKF010001152.1:0-2434 GCA_964518805.1 uncultured Planctomycetaceae bacterium
GGCTACCGCGGCGGCATGAGAACGCCCGAGCCCGGCGAGATCAAACTGCAAGGCTGGGTGGCGGTCGCCGAGGGGGCCACCGGCATTATGTTCTACGCCGCCGTGGCCAGCCGGCCGGACGAGCACCAACTGTGGGACCAGGGCTGGACGGAGACGGCCAATACGCGGGCGGCGGCCGAACTGTTCGGCCGCCTCACGCGCGTGGCACCGCTGCTGTGCCGCCTGGAGCGCGACTACGGCGAGGAAGGGTTCGTCCGCAGTTCCAACCCGCAAGTGCTTGCGCACAGTTTCGTGAAACGCCGCGGCTACCCCGGCAGCGCCCGTTATGTCGTCCTCGCCTCGCTCGACGGCTTCGGACCGCAGACGCTCGATCTGTCCGTCACGGGCGGCGGCCGAGTCTACGACATGATCGACCGGAACGACATCACGGAGAGCCTGGCGAAAATGGAACTGGCGGCGGGCGAGGGCCGGGTGCTGCTGGTCGGTAACCCGGCGGAACTCGGGCGGGACGTTGAACTGATCGACGAGACGCTTGAGGCATGGAGCTACGGATTGAGTGAAAACGCCCGGCCCACCCCTTGAGCAACAGGCGTTTGACGATGGTACAATCCCTGTTGAGTGAAAGATCAAGGTGCTCTTGGTCCCAGACACGCCACAGCCACAAATTCCTATTCCCCAACTTCCGCCCGTAGATCCAAGAGGTACACGACATGAGATTCAACTTGCAACCCAAACGGGTCGTCTCCACAATGCTGATCGTTTTCGGCTCGTTCTGCTTCGCGGGCCTTTCCAGGGCGGCCGAACCCAACCCGCCGGAAGGCTTTCGAGCCCTGTTCAACGGCCAGAATTTGGACGGTTGGTACGGCCACAATCCTCACCAGACGGCCAGCGTCCTGGCAGAGGAGCGGGAGAAGGCCATCGAGGCCCGCCAAGAGGAATTCCGGGCTCACTGGCGAGTCGAAAACGGCGAACTGGTGAACGATGGTCAAGGTCCCTACGCGACGACGCGCGAGGAGTTCGGCGACATCGAACTGCTGATCGAGTACAAGACCGTGGCCCAGGCCGACAGCGGGATCTATCTGCGGGCCACGCCGCAAGTGCAGATCTGGGATTACACCAAGGAGGGCGGCAAATGGGACATTGGGGCCGACAAAGGGAGCGGCGGGCTTTGGAACAACAGCCCCGGTGCCGCGGGCAAGGACCCCTTGGTGCTGGCCGACAAGCCGTTCGGCCAATGGAACAAGTTCCGTATCCTCCAGGTCGGCGAGCGGGTCACGGTGTGGCTCAACGACAAGTTGGTGGTCGACCACGCGCGGCTGGAGAACTTCTGGGACCGCAAACGCCCGCTGCTGAAGAAAGGTCCGATCCAGCTCCAGACACACGGCGGCGAGATCCGCTGGCGGAACATCTTCGTCCGCGAGATCCCGGCCGACGAGGCCAACAAGATCCTGCGCGCTCACGGATCGACCGGATTCGCCGACGTGTTCAACGGTAAGGACTTCAGCGGCTGGGCGGGGCCGGTGGACCAGTACGAGGTGAAGGAGGGGGCGATCGTCTGCCAGCCGCACAAGGGCGGGACGATTTTCACCAAGGAACAGTATGACGATTTCGTCGTCCGCCTGGAGTATCAACTTCCGCCAGCCGGCAACAACGGGCTGGCGATCCGATATCCAGGGCAGGGCGACAGCGCGTACGTAGGGATGTGTGAGCTCCAGATCCTCGACGACGACGCGCCGGTCTACGCCAATCTCGATCCGCGGCAGTTCAACGGTTCGGCCTACGGCATGGCGGCCGTGCAGCGCGGCTACCTGCGCCCCACCGGCCAATGGAACTTCATGGAGGTGACGGTGCGCGGCCCGACCCTTTGCGTGGAACTCAACGGCAGCCGCGTCCTCGACGCCGATCTGAGCAAGATCACCGAATACATGGCCAACTCGCCGCACCCGGGCAAGGAACGCACCTCGGGGCATTTCGGCCTCTGCGGCCACAGCGACCCGGTCTCCTTCCGGAACATCCAGATCAAGCGGCTGGAAAAGAAGTAGACCGCTCTCCGAGCGCCGGAGGCCGATTGTGGTGCTCGCAGAGCACTTTTCAGGCACCCGGAACGCCGTCTCTCGGCGTCCGTCCGAACTGAACCAAGGAGCTTCAAACATGGCAACTCGTCAGACGCGTCGTACCTTCCTGCACAAGACCGCTGCCCTGGCCGGTGCATCCGCCGGCGCGGCACTCTGGCCGGCACCCCACGTTTTGGCCGATCCGAATCCCGGCTCGAAGCTGGGCGTGGCCGTGGTCGGGGCGGGCGGGATGGGCGGCTACAGCGTGGGCGTCGCCCTGAGCGAGCGCCTGGTCGCCGTGGCCGACGTGGACGACGGCACGATCGCCAACGTGATGAAGGACGCCCAGGGCAAGGGGCACCACCCCAAGGCATTCTCCG
>CAZFKF010001153.1:0-2433 GCA_964518805.1 uncultured Planctomycetaceae bacterium
ACGATCAAGGAAGGCCGGGCCATGGTCCAAGCGGCGCGGGCCGCGGGCCGTGTCGTGCAGGTGGGGACGCACCGCCGGGTGTCGCCGCATAACGTCGCGGGACGCGACTTCATTCGTTCGGGCAAGGTGGGGAAAATCGCGATGGTGCGGGCGTTTGTCCACTACGGCGGCGGCCCCGAGACGCCGCGCACGAACGTCGAACCGCCCAAGGAACTCGACTGGGACCTCTGGTGCGGTCCTGCTCCCGTGCGCCCGTACAATGGGGACCCCAAGGAGCCCTGGGCCGGCGGCATTCACCCCCGCGGATTCCGCATGTACCTCGACTACGCCAACGGCACGCTGGGCGACTGGGGCATCCACTGGATGGACCAGATCCTGTGGGTCATGGGGGCGAAGTGGCCCAAGAAGGTCTTCTCGACGGGTGGCCGCCCGATCAAGGGCCCCCCCGTTCTCACCAAGGAAGAGCAGACCACGGACGCCCCTGACCACCAAGTCGCCGTGCTGGAGTTCGACGACTTCACCGTCTCCTGGGAGCACCGCCAATTCGCCGGCAACAACGCCGAGAAGGGCGAATCGGTCGGCTGCTATTTCTACGGCACCGAGGGCACGTTCCACATGGGCTGGCAGCAGGGCGCCGTGTTCTACCCCGTGGATTCACGCAAGGAGCCGGTCCGCTTCGCGCCCGTGCTCCATCAGCCCGACGAACAGAATATCAGGGAACTGTGGGCCGATTTCCTTCGGGCCATCCCCACGGGTCAGCGGCCCGTGTGCGACATCGAGGAGATCTATCGCTCGACCAATTGCAGCCTGTTGGGCATGCTTTCGTACAAACTCGGCCGCGGCGTGCGATGGGACGGCGACCAAGAGGAGATTGTCGGCGACCCGGATGCCAACAAGCTCCTCCGCCGCGAGTACCGCGGGCCATGGAAGTATCCGGAAGTCGCGTGAGAGATCGGCGGAAGGTCCTTTCGCCGTTCGGGGCCGACGATTTCGTTTGCGCAGCGGCGAATCCGCCGATTGCGCGGCGGGGGACCATCCGGGCCAAGGACATTCCACCTGCACGGCGGGCAAGTCGCACTTCCTATGGGTTTGGCAGGCGAAAACTGCGGTGTGCGAACGATCCGAATCCGCGCCGACAGCGTTCAATAAGAAGTGAACGGACCGTCGGAGGCGTGCATACCCATTGCGTATGGGACAATACCACAGCTTATGGGTAGACTTAATGCCATCCCCACGCGATGGAGAGAAGGTGGCGGCGAGCAGCACTCGCACTGCGCATGCCTCCCGATGATTGTGGGCGCCAAGTTGTCGCTAGGAGCGATCGTCCGATGGCTGAACGCAAGGGATGCATGGGCCTTGGAGTGAACGCAGCATGATCCACGTGTCAATCTTGTCGGTGGCGGTTCTTGTGGCGGGCGCCGAGGGGGCGACGACGTCGAACACCGCCCTGAACGCCTTCGAGAGCCCGGTGCGGCCGACGCCAGCAAACCAGATCGACACGATCGTGTTTGCCAAACTGTCGTCGCTAGGCATCGAGCCGGTCCTTTGTTCCGATGCGGTTTTCGTCCGCCGCGTCTACCTCGACGTGATTGGGACGCTGCCCACAGCGCAGGAGGCCCGGGAGTTCCTTCAGGACCCTGACACCAAGAACAAGCGGCGCCGCCTGATCGATCGCCTGCTCGATCGGGACGAGTTCGCGGACTACTGGTCGATGAAGTGGGGCGATATCCTGCGGATCAAGGCCGAGTTTCCGGTGAATCTCTGGCCCAACGCGGCTCAAGCGTATCACCGCTGGGTGCGGGCTTCGATCGCCGAGAACAAGCCGTACGACAAGTTCGTGCGCGAGTTGCTAACCGCCAGCGGAAGCAATTTCCGCGTCGGCCCGGTGAACTTCTATCGCGCGGTCCAGAATCGGACTCCCGAGGGGATCGCGGGGGCCGTGGCCCTGGCTTTCATGGGATCGCGTGTGGATGCCTGGCCCAAGGACCGCCTGGCGGGCATGGCGGCTTTCTTTTCGCAAATTGGCTACAAGCCGACGAACGAATGGAAAGAGGAAGATGTTATCTGGGACCCGATAGGCTTCAGTGGCCAGGCGAGCAACATCGCTCCTGGGCAGGATGCAATCGTGGCGACGAAAAAGCCCGCTACGGCAGCGAAGCCGGAGGAAGCGGCCCCCGCGCGTGCCATTCCTCGCGTTGGCGTGTTCCCCGACGGCACCAAGGTTCGCTTGTCGCCCGATCGCGACCCGCGCGAAACATTCGCCGATTGGCTGATCCGCCCGCAGAATCCTTGGTTCACGCGAAGCATCGCCAACCGCGTCTGGGCGTGGCTGTTGGGACGCGGCATTATCCACGAACCGGACGACATCCGCGACGACAATCGGCCCAGCAATCCCGAGCTTCTGGCCTATCTGGAGAAGGAGTTGATTGCCAG
>CAZFKF010001154.1:0-2431 GCA_964518805.1 uncultured Planctomycetaceae bacterium
ACGTGGGCATCAATCGCACGGACGCAGGGCTGGTGGGCGATGTCGACTTTGAGGCGGTACGGGAGGTGGCCGGCTCGATTACCCCCGTGCCCGGCGGCGTCGGTCCCCTGACGATCGCAATGCTGCTGCACAACACGCTGACCGCGGCACGAATGCAGACGGAGTGAGGCAGCGGGCCCGGGGGCTATCAACGACTCAAGTGAGGGTCGCCGAAAACCTGAGACGCTAGTGATGCCGAGTTGAAGTCGGATTGCCTAACGCCGGACTACTAGCGACCCCGCTGCCTCAGTGCCTCGTAGAACAACACCGCAGCGGCGGCCGAGACATTGAGGCTGTCGGCCTGGCCGCGCATGGGCAGGCGGACCGCGGTCACCTGCACGCCCGACCAGGCGGCGGAGAGCCCCTGCGCCTCGCTGCCCAGAACGATGGCCGAAGGACCACGGAAATCGGCCTCGGTGTAGGGGATCGAGCCGTCCACCCGGGCCACAAAGATCGCCAGGCCGTGTCGCTTGAGCCAGGCCAGCGTTTCGGCGGATGACGCCGAGGCCACGGGCACCGAGAAGATCGTTCCCAGACTGGCCCGAATCGCGTTGGGATTGTAGAGGTCGGTCTGGGGATCGGCCACGATCAAGGCGTCCAGGCCGGCGGCATCGGCACTGCGAAGCACGGCGCCGATATTGCCCGGCTTCTCCACTCCTTCCAGGACTGCCAGCAAGGCGACGGGACCGAGCGGCAGGCGATCGAGCAGCGTATCGGGCATCGTGGCCACGGCGAGTACGCCGTCGCTCCGCTGGCCGAACGCCAGCTTGCTAAAGACCTGCTCGGTCAGGGAATAGACCTCGGCCTGGATCGAAGGGAGCGAAGCGAGGACCTGTCGGGCGTCTTCGCCAAGGCACAGCGACTCGCACACGAAGACCTCGGCCAGAGACACTCCAGCGGCGATCGCCCGACGTAGCTCCCGGGCACCGTCGATGAGGATGCGGCCTTGCTTATCGCGATGACGCCGGTCGCGCAAGCGGGCCGCGTCTTTCACTCGCGGGTTCTGAACGCTGGAGATGGGAATCATGACGGGCACTTGGCGGGGCGAAAGGCCATCGGGAAATCCGTTGCGGTGGCGAGCGAATCGTGATTCGGCACGGGTCGGAGACCTATAGGGAATCGAGGCCGGGTCGGAGACCCACCCTACGCTGGAGGTGGGCGATGCCAGCGCACGACGGCTCCAGAGGGCAGCTCTCGGCCCGCCGACGTGCGAAGCCTCATGATATCCGAAGCAAACTCGCCGTCAGGAGCATCTGGAAACGCATCTCGGACCATGGCTTCCAGACGCAACGGCCCGTAGTTCGGCGTATGGCCGGTCAGCAGTAAAAACCGGCACTGCCCGGCCGTCAACTCGGCGCAAAGAGACAGCAGCCGCGGCAAGTGCCGGCTCAGACGCCAGACCTCGCCGCGGGGGCCGTGTCCGTAGCTCGGGGGATCGAGGATCACGGCGTCGTAGTGGCTTCCCCGCTTGGCTTCGCGGCGGGCGAATTTCAAGGCGTCCTCGGCAATCCAGCGAATCGGCGAGTCACCCAACCCCGAAAGCGCTGCGTTGCGACGGGCCCATGCGACCACGTTCCGCGCGGCATCGACGTGCGTGACCTCGGCGCCCGCCCCCGCACAAGCCAACGTGCTGCCCCCGGTGTAGCCGAACAAGTTCAGCACGCGGATCGGCGGTCGGAAGCCGTGCACCATTTGGGCGAGCCAATTCCAGTTCTCGGCCTGTTCGGCAAACACGCCGACGTGGCCCGATTCGCACCGCTTCAGTTCCAACACGCTCGGCCCAAAGTGAACCGGCCATCGTGCGGGCAGTTCGCGGCGCGCCTGCCATTGGCCCGCATTGGCGCTCTCGCCCGAGAATCGCGCGTCGGCCGTCTCCCAAAGCTCTTGATGCGACGGTGTTTCCCCGTCCGCGGCGGGGCACGGGCGATCTAGTCGCAACGGGCCATATTGCTCCAGCTTGCGTCCTTCGCCGAAGTCGAGCAGTTGGTAGTTTTCAGCGTCACACACAGGATCAGTAGACCGAACAAGGCGACGGAAGACAAGCGCCCGTGCGGCGGCTCACTGAGTGCTTACCGCATCAGCATGCCGCCGCTGACGTCGACCGTGGCCCCGGTCATGTAGCTAGCCCGCTCCGACGCAAGAAAGACGATCACATCGGCGATCTCCGCGGTGTCGCCAATACGGCCGAGGGGGATGCGGGCCAGGTACTTTTCCTGGTTGGCCTGGATCGTCTGGGCGGTCATCCCGGTGAGCATCATGCCGGGGGCCACGGCGTTGACCGCAATGCCGTACCGGGCCATTTCGCGGGCCATCGAGACGGTGAGCGAGACGATCCCGCCTTTGCTAGCGTCGTAGGGGGCGTGGCCCGTAGTCGATCCGCGAAACGCCGCCT
>CAZFKF010001155.1:0-2428 GCA_964518805.1 uncultured Planctomycetaceae bacterium
GGTCCACCCCGCGCATCCGGTGTAGAATGAGCCCTCGTTCGGGGGCGAAATGCGAACCGATCCGATCATGGAGGCTTCCATGACGCGCTGGCCCCGGAACAGCGCGCGAAATTTCCGCCCCTGTGCCCGGATTTCGTGGCCGAAGTCCGATCGCGGACCGACTCGCAACGCGGGCTTCAGGCAAAGATGCGGCAGTACTTGGACAACGGCGCCCGGCTGGGCTGGCCGATCGCCCCCCCTGGAAAAAAAGGTCCACGTCTACCGGCCGAACAAGGAGCCCGAGTCGCTGTCCGGCGACCCGGTCCTGCCCGCCCTCCGGCTCGACTTGCGCCGGCTGTGGCCGTAGCCAAAGTGGGCAAAAGGGGACATTGTATCCGAAAAGTAGAACGTCCTCTGATGCCCTCCCATACGTAACCTGCCCACCTCAACGGCCACGACTGGCTCGCTCAAGCGGTCTGGCGCGACCGAGCTGATGCCAACCAGCGCCAAACGAGAATAACTTCTCGACGGCGATGGCAAAAACGCCAGCCTCTCGGCTATACTCTCGATTGTTCTGTACACACCCTCGTCTTGGAAGAAGGAAGCCATCTTCTTCTTTCCAAGTAGACAGGCAATTCACCTGAGCAGAGGCGTGGCAATTCAGGTGAGCGGCAAAGCAGTCGCGCTTACGAGGCCAATAATCGCGTCTGCGCCCCTTGGGAGAGGCACTCGCATGGGCTACAGCAGCGGGCGTCGCTTCACGACGGTCGGCCTACAGCGACCATCCGCTACGATACTCCGTGCGCACGTATCGATTCGCTTCGGGGAGGTTCGTGATCTTCAGGTTGGCAGCATCCCACAGGATGCGGGCGTCGACGCGCTTGGCGATATTGCCCAGCAGGCAGGTTTCGGTCAGCGGGCCGGAGTAGGCGAAGTCGGCGCCGGCCGGTTCGCCGCTCTTGCAGGCGCGGACCCAGTCGGCCTCGTGCGTCCCCTTGACGCGCGGGATGGTCTTGGGCGGCAGGCTGGCACTGACTTCCTTCATCTTCTTTTCGGGAATGATTCGCGGACCTTCGCCGTACACGCCCGCCATGATCGTCCCCTTGGCGCCCCGGATCAGCGAGCCGCCTTCGGCCGGCCAGTGGCGGCCGTCTTCCAACTCCTCGGGCCGCGGCGGACGCGTGCCCTCGTACCAGGTGAGCTTGAGCGGAGGGAAGCCCTGGCGGGCCGGGAACTTGAAGGTGACGATCGCCGAAAGCGGATGCACCTCCGGCGTGTTGCCGCATGAGGTGGCTTCGACGCTTGTCGGCGGGCCGAGTCTGAGCGCCGTGCAGATCGGGTCCAGCGTGTGCGCCCCGCGGTCGCCCATCATGCCGCAGCCGAAGTCCCAGAAGCAGCGCCACGTGGCCGGGTGGTATGCCCGATGGTACGGGCGCATCGGCGCGGGCCCGATCCAAAGGTCCCAGTTGAGACCGGCGGGCAGGGGCGGGGTGTCCTTGGGCCGATCCGACCACGAGGAGCTCCAGCCCGCGTGGCCCCACGGATAGTACGTCAGGTCGCACCAGGCATCCACCCGGCGAACCTCACCGATTACGCCAGCGACAATCCACTCGTTGATCAGGCGGATGCCTTCCATGGAATGCCCTTGGATGCCCATCTGCGTGGCCACCTTGCACTCCTTGGCCACCTGGGCCATGCGCCGCGATTCATAAACGTCGTGCGTGAGCGGTTTCTGGCAGTAGACGTGCTTGCCGGCCTTCATCGCTGCAATCGAGATCACGGCATGGGTGTGGTCGGGCGTGGCGACGACCACCCCGTCGATGTCCTTCTGCCGGTCGAGCATCTGGCGATAATCGACGTAGACCTTGGCCTGGGGATACTTCTGGATCGTGTGCGCCGCATAATTCTGCGGGTCGACGTCGCAGAGCGCCACGATATTTTCCGTTTCCAGGTTGGCCAGGTTCGCCCCGCCCATCCCGCCGATCCCGATCCCGGCGACGTTCATTTTCTCGCTGGGCGGAATCTGGCGCGGCCCGCCCAACACGTGACGGGGAACTGCCATGGCGACAACCGCCCCGCCGGCAACTGCGGTGGCGGTCTTGAGGAACGTGCGGCGGTCTGGGCGGCTGGACATGAGGGCTCTCCTCGAATTCGGTGGGACGGCTTGGTTGGATGTCTGCCTGCGTCGGTCGAGGCCCATTATGGCAGATGCCGAAAGGGAATGCCACATGCGGGACGCGCGACGCTTGCCGGCAGTCGCGTCGGGAGGCCCTGCACATCGGCCATGAGCATGGTAGAATGCGTGCGTCGCAAATCGCCGCACTCCTTCACCCGCGATTCTCTTCCCGTAGCGCGAAGGGAATCTCTGGTGAACCGGCCCGGATGGAATTGCAGCAAGGAGACTGTCGCGCCATGGCAAACGCGTACTTGATCGACATGGACGGCGTGC
>CAZFKF010001156.1:0-2425 GCA_964518805.1 uncultured Planctomycetaceae bacterium
GTGAAGGGCGAGAAGACCTCGCCGTGCACCGAGACCTCCGCGCCGACTTCGGCGATCACCATGTCGAGGGTCCGAAACAGGTAGTCGGGCCACCACCGCGACCGATCGCCCGGGTAGGGCTCCAATCCGTAGTAGTACGGGTATTTCAGGCCACCCAGCGCGTGAGGGTCGTCGTAGTACAGCCGGTCGGGATCTACCTCTTCGATCGCCGGCCGTCGCGGTGCGACCAGGGATTGGACGTTGTCGTCGGCAGGGCATCGGGCCACGTCGCCGGTGGTGAACACAACCCTCTGGCTGCCGTCGGACGCCGTCTCGATGCGATCCACCCAGCGCATCCATTCCGGATCGCGACCGGGCAAGTTGATCAGGATCCCGTCGAAGCGATAACGCCTCTGGAGCGTCACTAACGCCCGGCAGAAGCCCTCGCTGGTGAACCACAGGTCCGCCGGACAAATCCCGGTGTTGAGCAGATAGTGGCCGATGGCCAGTTGGCACATCACCGGAACGCGATCGACCGGTTCGCGCCGCATCGCGCGGCGGATTCGCTCTTTGCTCTTCATGCGAAACCTCCGGATGGGCGCCGAATATACGTCTCCGGCACAGCTTGTGCAACCGGCCGCGGCGGGTTACTCTGGAGCGGAGGAGGGCCTGGCCATGTTCGAAATCGGCAACTCGGAACTGTTCTTTCTTGCCCTGCTGGCCCTGTTGCTGTTCGGAAACAAGCTGCCCACCGTGATGCGGAGTCTGGGGCAGACGCTCTCCGGCCTCAAACGCAACATGGACGAGATGCGCGAGAACGTGCGCAAGAGCATCGAGGAGTCCGACAAGAAGTGACCGTCAGCGGCCCTCGTTGTGAAGGCACTTCGGACAGTCGGACGCCTTCGGGGAATCATGGCCCGCGACGCTGTGCAAGCCGTGTCCGGCCGCCTGCGCTGCCTTGATCTGCTCGGAGACGTCGCGGAGGAACTGCCGGCCCAGCGCGATTTCCAACGCCAGCCACACGATCCCCGCCACGGCCAGCGGCAACAGATAATACACGCCGCGGAAAGCCAGCAGGGCCGCCGTCATGCCTTCCTTCTGGTGGAGGAAGAACGCCACCATGACCGCGTCAAACACGCCGATCCCGGCCGGCACGTGCAAAAACACCTGGACGACCAGTGCCAGAAGGAAGATCCCTAGAAACTCCGGGTAGCTGACGAGAATGTCCGGCGGCAGCAGGATATAGAACACGCCCGCCCCAACCATCAGATCGGCGCACGATACGCCAATCTGCCCCAGCGACAGACTCGGAGGCGGCAGCGGAATCTCCCACTGCCAGAGGCGGAGGGGCTTTCGCCGAATCGCGCAAATGCCCAGGTACGCCGCCACGTGTGCCAACAGAACCAAGCCAAGGACTTGCAGCCCGTGCAATGTTAGCCACTGCCGCGCCCATCCGGGAAGGAGATCGAGGACGCCTCCCGGCACGGGAAAAGGCGCCACCAAGAAAACGATGCCGGCGAGAGCCAACACGCCCAACCAGAAGGTCAGCCCCAAGATGGCCACCAGTTGCACGATCTCGACCATGGTGAACTTCCACGCCGAGTACACCCGGTAACGCATCGAAGAGCCGCCGAACATGGCCCCCAGGTTGAAACTGCTCACGTGGCCGATGAACGAAGCCACGGCCAGTTTATGCAAGGGCAGCGGGTGACCGATGTAGCGGATCGCCAGCCAGTCGTAACCCATCAAGATCAAGTAATTGAGGGCGGTCAGCGAGATCGCCGCCATGATCTGGCTCGCACGCATTGCTCGCAAGTCGTCGACCAGTTCCTGGAACTCAAGGTCCTTGAGCAGGTGATAAAGCAGATAGGATGCCCCAGCGAAGATGGCCAGGAGAACGAGAGGGCGAACGATCCGCAGGGTAAGCTTCATCGCCGAGGTCGGTGGGTTAAAAGATGCTGGGGCGGCGGGCTCAGGGCGTAAGAATAGCGAAACCGATGCCTTCCCCGCAAGGCGAATAGTTCACTACTAAGAAGTATACTATATCACCATGAAGAGGTGTGAGATTTCCCGGATTCCCACATAAAGAAGGGTTCGCAGCACGCGTCCCGCTCCTTTGATGGATCGATGCCCTAATTATACTTTACCCATCTTGAACGTGGCAGCTCCACGGAACATGGGTAGTCGTAATTGCCGCTCACGCAAGACCATAGAACTTGATCGCGTTGTCGGCTAGCAGCTTCCGCTGATCGCTCTCGCTGCGGGGACGGATGACTTCGCGAAGGGCTTCGACCCACTGGCGGTAGGTGGCGCCCTTGGTACAAACGGGCCAGTCGCCGCCGAACATCACCCGGTCGGGCCCAAACGCGTCGAGGCAATGGTTGATGATCGGGGCCAGGTCGCAGCACGCCCAGCGTTTAGGAACGGTGGCGATGACGCCCGAGAT
>CAZFKF010001157.1:0-2424 GCA_964518805.1 uncultured Planctomycetaceae bacterium
CGCCCCGTCCAACTCCAGGCGCCGTCGTCGCGCTGCGAGGCGATCAGCAGGGCGATCGACGACCGAACGCGTCCGTCGAGCGATTGGGCCTGCGGGCTGCCTGCCTCGCGGGCCGCGCCCATCAGCTTCTGGAGGGCGATCGACGCCATCAGGTCGCTCGTGGCCGTATCCAGTCCGGAGGCGAAGCGATTGGCGTCGACCTGACACGACGGCGCCGCCCCGAGCACGATGTCCATCAGACTCCGCTCGACCGTGGGGCCGACGAGGATTTGAAGGCCGGGCGACGCCAGCGGCATGTCCTTGGGCGGGTCGACCCAGGCGGTCGTGTCGCTCGTGGCCGAACCGCTCGCCGTGGCGTACACCGGCATCCCATAGGGCAATAGCGGAACCACGCGGCGCACCATGTCGCGTGGTGGGATGGATGGCACGGGCGCTGTGCCCTTGCTTTGTCCCCCTGCCGAAGGTTTGTCGCTAGCCTCGCTGGGCACTGGCGACACGCCAGGGCCGCCCACAGTCAGTTCAAACACGGCATTGACCTCGGCCGAGACCGAGGGGGCTTTGTCGTCCTTGCCCGGTTCCGGCCGGCGGAGCGACACCTTGAAGGTCACCTCGTGGAGGCCCTTGGATTTGACCTCGATGGTCTTCTTTTCCTCGCTGGCCCGCGGGCCAACAGTAGTCTTGAGTGCGACCTCGATCGTGCCCTGGTCGATGGCGTCGTTGTGGACGGTGGCAACCACTTCGGCCTCATCGCCGTCGGTGAAGGCCATGGGTAGCTTCAATTCGCCGAAGAGTTCCTTCTTGACCACTAAATCGCTTGCGGTTTCGCCGGCCAGGGTCTGGGCCGTGATGCCCTTGGCAACCAGGCGCCAGGCCGTGGACCGCTCGGGCACGGCCACCGTGAGCGTTGCCTTGCCGTCGGCCCCGGTGACCACGGCGGGATTCCAGTAACCGGTCTCTTGCGGCCCGACGCCGGTCAGCAGCATTGTGCCCGACTTGGCCAACTCGGCAGCCATGGCCTCGGCCTTCGCCCGGTCGAGCCTGTCGCCTAGGGCGAAATTCACCTCCTGCATGCGGCCGTTGGCGTCGACCGTGGTGATCGCAGCGCGATTCAAGATCTCCCCATAGCCCCAAAGCAGGTCGCCCTTGGCCGGGCCGTAGTAGAGGGGCGCAGCGCGAAACCGCTGTGCGACGCCGCGATAGGATCCCCGTTCAAACCCCACCGAGAAGCTGAATTCGGTGCCAGCGGCCGTGTCTCCCTGCGGAGACGCGGCCGAGGCGAGCGACTGGGACGCCACGTCAAATACCGCGCCGGCTTTCACCCTCCGCTCCGAGGCCCTGCCACCGCCATAAGCGCCGAGCGAATTCGTTCGCCCGCCCACAGCAACCCCGCCCGCCGGCGCGTTCATTTGCCCGAACCCCTGAGTGACCTGCTGCGCGTCGCGGCGGTTACCGCGCGCGGCGAGGACGTCGAGGTTCTCGGCCGACTCGGGCCGCACGGTTCCGGTGATGAGGCCGATGTCGGAGTTGAAGTCGGACACGCCGAGCTTTTCCTCTTCTTCCTCCGTGGTAACGATTCTTGGGGTCACTGCCATGCGTAGCGTTGCCTCCTCGCCTTCGATGCGACGCCGGCTGGCTGCTTCTTCGGCGGCGACCTCGCGGCGATCGGCTTCGGCCAGGAGTCGCGGATTGATCGGCCGGGTGGCCGGTTGATAGGAGAACGTGATGCTCGACGTGGTTCGCACGGCGGTCTGACGCAGATTGCCGCGGAAGAAGTCCTGGATCGGCGGGACCTGCCAGCCAAACATCTCCAGAAGCGACTGTTCGATCATCGCCAGGCTGACTTCGGCGGCCACGGGCTTGCCTTGCGGGTCGGTGGCCGTGACGGTCAGCTCGATTTCCTCGCCCGGGCGCACGGTCCCGGTGGCCTGCCCCTTGCGCTTCAATGCGACCGCAACGCGCAAGTCTCGTTCCACGGTAAACGGACTGGAAGCCGCGTGGAACCGCTGAACTGGCTTCCGCCCGGTCCCCTCTCCCTTTGGGAGAGGATTCGAGTGCGGGATCGCCTCCTTGGCCTTGCCCGCGTCCGTGGTCGCTTGCGGTTTCGCCGCCCTCACCCCCTGTCCCTCTCCCAAAGGGAGAGGGGAGACGCGAGGGCGATCCGCGTCGTGCATCACCGCGACCGAGAGTTCGAAGTTCGGAGCAAGCTGGGGAGTCATCGGGATTTCCAGCTTGTTGGCGCCCGTCTTGAGTTCGACGAGCCGGTAGTCGAGCACGCGGGCCCCTTGGAAGGTGACCAGGGCCAGGGCCGGCGCTTCGCGCCACACCCACTGCACCGAGGCCGTGTCGCCGGCCCTATAGGGGTGCCGGTCGTGCAGGGTGCGGAGGGGGGCACTGTCCGCCTCGTCGGGGGTTTTGACCATGGCC
>CAZFKF010001158.1:0-2415 GCA_964518805.1 uncultured Planctomycetaceae bacterium
CAAACCCCCTTATCGCGCCAGCCCATTTACCCCAGAGTGCGCGCTGACCCTGGGCTTGTTCGGCGGCGAACTGAATGCTATTCAACTGAGTAGAACAGCAACAACCAGTCGCCGCCGGTTGTTGCCATTTGAAAAGAGAGGAGGAACGTGCAACTGGAGCGAATCGACGACGCAACCGGTGGGGTGGTGCCGGCATCTCAGGAGACGATGGGACGGGACGAACTGAATCTGGCGGAGTTCCCTTTGGCAGCCCTAGCGGACCACGTAGCGGCGGATCGCAAGACCCTCGTCTTTGAGAAACGCATCTGGGACAAGGAACGGAAGGGCATGGTCTCTCGGCGGCTGACGATATCGGCGTCGGACAAGTACGGGCTGCCCACGGCGATGGACGACGAAGTGATCCTCGGGCTACTGCAACTGAGCAAGGCGGAGGACTTTGCCAGCCGCACAGTCCGGTTCAGTCGGCACCGGTTGATCCGGATGCTCGGCTGGCGGGACGAGGGAAGGAGCTACTCACGGCTGGAAGAATCCCTCAAGCGGTGGCTTGGCGTAACGCTCTTCTACGATAACGCCTGGTGGGACAGGCAGGACTGCAAATGGGTTGACGCCGCGTTTCACATTCTGGAGTCAATCGTGATCCATCACCGGCCGGCAAAGCCGCAGCACGCGTGCCGCCGGCAATCCGGCGATTCCCTCTCGTCGTTTACATGGAATCCGATCGTGTTTCGGAGTTTCCAGGCCGGATACCTCAAGCAGATCGATCTGGAGTTCTACCGGGGGCTGAAGCTGGCCACGGCAAAACGCATGTATCGATTTCTCGATAAGCGGTTCCACTTTTCCGCCGCAATCCGGTTCGACCTGCGACAGTTCGCCTGTGAGCACATCGGCCTGAGCCGCGGTTACGATGCGGCCCAATTGAAGCGACGGCTGAAGCCAGCCATCCGCGAACTGGAAGAGGCTCGCTTCCTGCGTAATCTGCCGGAGACGGAACGATTCAGCCGGGTCTGTCGGGGACAATGGAAGATCGTTCTGATCCGGGAATCCTATAAGCGGCGGCGGTTATCGGTTTCGACCGGATCTTCCTGGGCTGAGGAGTTGGTCCGGCGCGGTGTCACCAAAGGCGTGGCGCAACGGCTGGCTCGACAGTATTCCCCTGGCACGATTCAGGCCAAAGTTCTCGCCTTCGATCAACTCGTTCAGCGCAAGGACAGACGGGTCTCCAAGAATCCGCCAGGCTACTTGGTCCAGTCGATACGAGACGATTATCAAACTCCCTTGGACAATCGGGCGGGACAATGGCGCCGAAAAGAGCCGTTCCATCAGAATTCAGAGCTACGTCCGACACAAAGCGGTCCCTGTCATGCAGGGGACGGACATGGGGAAGAGCAGAAGATGGACGAGTACTTGAGAGGCTTGTCTTCTGCCGGCCTGGAACGACTTGAGGAGGATGCCCTCGCCACAGCCCCTCGCATTCTTGCCGAAGGCTATGCCCGCGCCCAGCGATCAGGCAATCGGAGGCTGCTGGAAGAGTACCGACGGTGCATTCTCCAGCGTCATCTCAGGGCGAATGGGGACCAACGGGGTCGGTTCGCTCGATCCGCAGCTTGATTCGTGCATAGCGCCGAGAAATGCGATATGCTTCGGCCGACAGAACATCGTTCTGTGGTCGTCAGTGTCGCTAACGTGCCGCTTGCGACCTTCCGATCGGGCAGCACACCCGGTAAACCTGGCCACCAACCAGGCTAAGGGGATGGTCCAACCAACCATCGCTGTGCTGTGCCGGTAGAGCCGGATGCGTGAAGACACGCTTGTCCGTGCTCGACGGAGGCTCGCTGAAGTAAACCTCCTGGCTTTGTAGCCCAGGAGACCAATCTCAGCGTTCTATCCGATAGCGTTTTGCTCCCGTGCCGTGGTCCTCAAACACGGCACGCGGAATGGGGGCGATGCGGACAGACCTCGATTGTCTTTGATCGAGGCCGTCATGTTTCAAAGTCGGTGCGCGGCCGAAGAGGCTGCAAATCCGCCCACGGGGTTCGGGCCTGCTTGCGAAAGCGGGGTTCGTTCAACGTGCGCCGGCGTGGGGAGCCTCCAGACTGGCGACAGTCGGAGCCGGATCTCTGACCAGATTCGGGCACCCTGGCAAATCCAGGGGCGTGAATAGCTCAACCATGAAAGGCCCAATGCAAAAAGGGCTTGCCGGTGAATCGCTTGGGAGACGATGCCGAGAATGCCGCATTAGGAACCCGTGAGGGCTCCAGGCGGCGGCAAAAAGACCTTGGCTGCGGGGTAAGGGGGAGCTTCTGTGTTCTGCCCCCTGAAATGGCGTTTACGGCGCTGGAGCCGATTCGCTGAAACTATGCTGTGGCGGGAGCCCGGACATACGGCCAACGGTTTGAGGGGTAACACTCTCTAGCC
>CAZFKF010001159.1:0-2415 GCA_964518805.1 uncultured Planctomycetaceae bacterium
ATTCACTGCAGAAATGTCCTGATACCGGGGTTATGACACCCACAGTCCCGGCAGTCCTTTGTGGATCGCCGCGATCGTGGACTCGACTTGTTGCGCCGTCGTCTCGACCGTCTCTTTGGGCGCGAGTCGCCAGTCCCGAAGGGCGTTCGTGGGCCCGATAGCGCCGGCGACATCCAGCGCTCCCAAGACGTTCAGCAGCAACAGCCCCGCCGCCCCCGTGGGAAGGAGTACCGCCGCGAATCTTGGCCTTGAAGTCTCATGCGTTTCGGCCGCCCGAAGTCGCCGCACGAGCATTGCTCGTCCGACCAGGCTTCCGCACAAGACAGCAAACCAAAGGGCGTTGGCCGGGACATACAGCCCGAAGTCCGCCGCCGAATGGATGGCCTGGCTAGCGACAAGAAATACACCGCCGAAGGCCAGTGGCGAGGCATATTCGCCGCCAGCCGTTCGAGCGACTTTCCATGCCGCTACGGACGTCGTCGCCAACGCCGCAAGGACTAGGCCCAAACCGACGATTCCCATCTCCAACAGCGTCTCGAGGTACAGGTTTTCGGCGTGGTAGAAGACCAGATTGCCGGACTGTTGATCGCGCTCGTAGACACGATACACGAAGCGATACGTCCCCATGCCGCTCCCGAGCGGCCAGAAGTCGGGCACTGCGGCGAGGCTGTCTTGCCAATGCGGGAATAGCGGATGCGTCTTCGTTTCGGAGTCCGGAAAAAGTGTGGCCAACCGTCTCTGGACCGCGTCGCTCGTTCCCGCCCAGGCGATCAACAACACCGCTGACACCCCAAGAGCCGCCAAGACCGCGGCGCCGCGGGACCGCTTCATTGCGAAACTCGCCACGAGAACCGCGGCGGCGCCGCCGACCATCGCCAAGAACGCGCCCCGGGAGAGCGTGCAGAGGACAGATGCCACCATCAAACCCGTCGTGGCGAAGAGCCCCAGTCGGACCGCCGAAAGATCGGCCAGCGGCCCGAGCCAGCGGCGAATGAGGCCATCGCCGACCCACGGCGGCATGTCCAAGTGTCGGTGTGCCCCGCGGCGCCGCCGTGGCTGAGCGATACCGAAAAGCAGCCCCAAGGCTGCTGCAAGGCAGAGATTCAGAAACCCGCCGGCATTGTTTCGATTGACAAACGGGCCGAAGGGGACGCCGCCTTGGCTCAGTTCCACGATCCAGTAGATGCGGTGTGTGCCCGAAATCCACTGGATGATCCCGAACAATGCAATCACTCCGCCTACTGCCGTGGCCACTCCGCACAGCCAAACCTGGGCCCGCCGTCTCCGAAAGTACTGAAAGCCGAGCAAGAACGCGGCCAAGTAGAGCGACAATTCCAGGATCCGAGAACTCGTCGCACTAGGGTAAAGGCTCACGGTTGGCTCAGGAAGTTCCGCCGAGAACTGGCCTGTACCGTCCAATGTTTCTGGGGAAGCGGGAAGAACTTGGTCGCGCAATCGCGACGCGCCGGGGGACAGTACGGACAAGACGTCGCGCGGAAGTGCAACCGTCTGCCCAACCCCCAACAGCAAACCAAGGACCAAAGGGAGGGCCGCAAGGGGAATGGCGAGACTCTCCCGTGGTTGACGCGCAAGCTGGACAAGGCTGACCACCAGGGCGACCGCGATGGCGACGAAGAGCATGAAGCGGGCCCAAGGCTCGACGGAGCCAAACGCCCACGGCGCGGCCACCAAGACACACAGAACGATGGACTGCACGAACCGGGCCGCCCATTGCGACTCAGGCTCGTTCGTCGCGTTTGTCGCCGAAGAATTCCGTTCCGTCTGCAAATCGCGGGCCCCCCAAACCCTCTCCCGGCCATCAGGCCGCACGCCATCGCAACGAAGCGTTCACCGAGAGGAGCTTGTACCGAAGGAACGCCGAGAACGTGGATCACAAGTGTCCAGCCTTCTAGGTTAGCCGCCTAGGTCGCAAATGTCCACGATTATTCGATGGCACAATTCAGGCGACGGTCCGGTGTCCCCCTGCACGTTGCGATCCCAGCCCCATCGCAAGATTTTCCGCTCCGAGCCCAAGACCTGCGCATTCTTGCGCAAAGCGCACTGATTTTGCGCTAGAACGAGCGAGTGGGCCAGGGTGATGCCGGACTACCACCGTGGAAAACAAGGAGGTCCCCGGAATCTGTGGGGAATTTTCCAACCAGACTCTTGACGGCTTTGCCTAGGCGTCTACACTAGAAGCGTGTTTACTGCGACACGCGGTATTCCTGCGGTGGAGTCAAACAACTGTGGAGGGTCTGGGCAATGAACAAGCACTCTATCCGAGCCAGGTTTGCCGGTAGGCAACTGGTGATGTGGGCGTTGGTCGCTGGGATCGCCCTCCTGGCTTCCCCGGCAGTTACGCCGGCAGGATTTATCCCGAAGGGGACCGATCACTTTACGCTGACCGGAGCGAAG
>CAZFKF010001160.1:0-2414 GCA_964518805.1 uncultured Planctomycetaceae bacterium
GGCCCACCCGCGGTAGCTCGTTGTGATTGCGGCCGGCTGCTTTCTCGACCGGAGAGTGCCGCAGATGTGGCCGTGATGTTGGCCCGCAACGGTTGCATCACGGGGCAGACGATCAACGTCAACGGTGGTTGGTTCACGGGTTGAGAGAAGCGCGCGGCATGCCGGTCGTTGGAACCTCGAAAGTCCAGGAGTGACCTTGCGATGATGTCTCGGCGTAGACTTCTGCTCGGTGCTGGCTGCGGCCTCGGCCCGCTCGTTGCCCTCGGCCAGTTCTCGGCCTCCGTCTCAGGCGCGGATCAGCCCGCATCGACGCCGAAGGACGCGACGCGAATCCCTTTCATCCACACCACAGACCTGTACAACCCGCCGCAAGATCCCGATGACCATGTGGACTTGGCCACGGTCTATTCCCTGCCTGAACTGGATCTCCGCGCAGTCGTCCTTGATCCGACCCGCAAGTTCGTCGGACAGCACGATCCGGGGTTTATTCCGGTCTCTCAGTTGAACTACCTCACCGGCCGTGCCGTGCCGGTTGCCGCCGGCCCCATCGACGCATTGCGGTCGCCGTCGGACACGGCGAAGGATCGTCCGCGCCGCGAACAGGCGGGTATTGAGTTGCTGCTCGATGCGCTGAGCCGCAGCGAATCGCCGGCGTTCGTTTCCGTGGTCGGTTCCGCTCGCGCGGTGGCGGCTGCCTGGAATCGGGAGCCGAAGTTGCTGGAGCAGAAGGTTCGGGCGGTGGTGGTCAACGCCGGGGCGACCACCGGAAAGCCCGGCGCGGAATGGAACGTCGATTTGGATGTCCAGGCGTGGATCGCCCTGATGCGAAGCCCATTGCCGATCCTCTGGTATCCCTGCACGGGCGAACACGGACCCACGGGCCTCGATCCGCACAACACCTACTGGCCGGTGAGCCACCGACGGTTGTTCGATGGGCTTCCTCAATCGCTTCGCGCGTTCTTCGACTATGCCTTCCACCACCATTCGCGCGGGGACGCGATCCGCTCGCTTTCCTCGCTTGGCGCCGGCCCCTCCTGGGAGAAAGTCCTTGTCGATCGGCGAAACATGTGGTCCACGGCCTCGCTGATCCTCGCTGCGGGTCGGGTCTTGGCGCAGACGGCCGATGGATGGCGATTTGTCGCCAAGGAGCGGGCCGGGGGGCTGGTGCTTCAACCGCTCGAGTTGATTCCCATCACTTGCCAAGTCGATGATGGCGGCGTCATCCGCTGGTCCGCGAGCGCAAACGCGGGGAAGATCAAGATCTTCCATCGGAAGCCCGATGAAGAGCACGTCCGGGCCATGGGCGAGGCGACGAACGCGCTGCTGCGGCAAATGCCCTTGGGTTGACGCTGGCCTACCCGAGGAACGGCTTGGGTGTTCCCCGGGCTAAGCCTGACGGACGGCAGAACCCACCTTGCTGAAATGGGTGCCGTTGCGCCATCACTTGGCGGGCGCGGCCCACTCGACGGCGTTGGCGATGATCTTGCGAACATTCGCGTCGAAGTAGACCGGGTTCGTCTCGTGTCCTGCCTGGAAATAGAATACCTTCCCCTTGCCGAACTCCCAGCAAAGGCCGACCTGCGAGTGGTCGATCGTGCCGTCGGTCAAGGTCGCGTCTCCTTCGAACACGACCGTCTGCGGGACCGGAACGGCGTACGGATCGCTGTACCGCTCGCTGTGGTCGATGGTGAAGTCCTGAATTCCCTTTGCGATGGGGTGTGACGGCGTCTTCGCGATGATCTTCAAGGTCACCGAGTCGCCGCGGTATCCGCCCCAGGCCGCCACGTGCCGCTTCGGCTCGACCTTTTCGAGCAGGTCCTTGGGGGTCTCCGACAGACTCATCAAGGCGATGTTGGGCTTGGCGAAATGCGCTGAGTGCAAGCCGATGAAGCCCATGCCGTCGTCCTTGACGCGTTTCACGATCTTCTTGACCAACTCGTCCTTGACCTCGCCGTGCTTCTGGTGTCCCCACCAGACCAGGACATCGCAGTTGGCCAGCCGCTCGTCGCTCAACCCCTGATCGGGATCGCTCAGGCCGGCCTTGATGACCTGCCACCCATCCAGAGTCGCTAGCCCCTCGGCAACCGCCCCATTGATGTCGTTTGGGTAGACGGCCTTTGGTGCGGTTCCTTCGGACCAGACCACGACACGCCGCTGGGCGGACGCCTCGGTGCTCAAGAACATCCCGGCCAAGGCCGCCGACGCCAAAACCATGAAATTGATCTTCATGCGGTTCCGATCCCTTCTGCGATTGCCTGCTCAACGATTGGTTTGCTTCCACCTGCGGGCGGGGAAGTCCCGTTCCGCGCACGAATCTTGAGGCTAAACTGCCCATCTACGATTGTCAACCGTAGACGATCCTCTGGGCACCCGACGGCTATCACGATTCTCGAAAGGGGACAACGCCCAATTCT
>CAZFKF010001161.1:0-2405 GCA_964518805.1 uncultured Planctomycetaceae bacterium
CGAGGAGCTTGGGCGTGGTGCTTCCGTGTTCGACGTCCTTGACTCGTTCGCGAGTGCAGAACGGGCGCACGCCGCCGTCGGCCATGGGCTGGAACGGTTTGCCCCAGCCGACCCACTCGGCCGTGACGTCGCCGAGCGTGCCCGAGGCCGGTTTGTAGCGGTACACCAGGTGGCCGTCGCTGCCGCGGTAATGCCAGACGAACGTGTCGCCGGAGGTTTCCAGCGAGACCTTGAAGTCGTGCGCCAGGTTGTCAGGCAGAAGGGTCTCCTCTCGCGTGGGGAACGGCAGTCTGCCGGGCCCGGTGTTCGTGCCGGTCGATTGCCCGGGGAACATGGCGATCCCGCGTTCGGGACGCGTCTCGAATTTCAGCGGTGGCAACTGTTCCTGGTAGCAGGAGAGGTTGTCGAAAAACAGTTCGCGATCCTGGGTGTTTCGCCCGCCGGCGACTTGCAGCCCTTCCAGGACCGCCCCGTCGCGGACCAGGGCCAACTGCTCGGAGCTGAGCTTGCGGTGCATGAGCCACCACTCTTCCCAATTCACGTTCCCCATGAAGACGCGCACCGATTGCCCCTTGGCGCCGCGCAGGAGTACGGCGATCTCGACCTGCGGCGTGTTGGGGTCCGGCATCCACGCCCAATTGTTGCCGTAGATCCAGAAGTTGATGCAGTCGAACTGCGTCGGCAGCGGGATGGGCTTGGGCGGCCTGAGTGTGACCGCCGCCTTGGCGCCCGTGCCGCGGTAGATCAATCGACCCACGTGGCTGCCCCAGAGTTGCTGGCGGCGCGAGAGCGTCAGTTGCGCCACGCTATCGACGCACTCGGTCTTCCAGCCATCGAGGTTCTCGAAGTCGATCAGGGCCGGATGGGCGTCCGCGGTGCGGTTGGCCCAGACCATTTCGTAAGGACGCTTGCCCACCGGTTCGTCGGCCGGGGCAACACCGGATAGTGCGGCGAGCAAGAAACACACAAACCGTGTTCTGGCGGTCATCAAGAGTATTTCCTCAGCAAAGCACGGGACGTCGATTGGCACGGCGTCGCAGCCAACGGCCGCGACCTTGAACCGCAGTTGGCTAGTATGCAGGCACGCAGAAGCCGATGTCAATGTGCCCGCTGCTTTTGCGTTTCGGTGCCATGGATCGGCGCCGGCGTCAGGAGGCTGCGGTGAGCTCCTCGTGCTCGCGATGGCGCAGCAGGATGCGGCGGCCGGCCTTGCGCCCGAAGATCCAGAACAGGGCGGGCCGCACTGAGAATTCCAGCAGCGTGCTGCTCACCAGGCCGCCGATGATGACCGTGGCCACAGGGTAGAGAATCTCTTTGCCCGGTTCGCCGGCGGCCATGGCCAGCGGCACGAGCCCGATCCCGGCGGTCAAGGCGGTCATGAGCACCGGGGCCAGTCGCTCGCGCCCTGCCCGGACGATCATCCGCCGCGACCACGTCTCGCCCTCGAACCGCACCAGGTGGAGATAATGCTCCAAGAGAAGAATCCCGTTCCGCGTGGCGATGCCGCACAGGGAGATGAATCCGACCATGCTGGCGATGGTGAGCGTCTGCCGGGTCACGAGCAGGGCGACGACCGCGCCAATGAACGCCATGGGCAGCGCAGCCATCACCTGCAGCGAAAAGCTGACCGAGCGGAACATGGTGAACAACAGCAGGAACATTCCGGACAACGACACCAGGAACAACAGGCCGATCCACCGCGACGCCGACTGCTGGCTCTGGAACTGGCCGCCGTACTCGATGAAGTATCCGGACGTTCGTTTGTCCTTGCTCAATTCTTCTTCGATCGGCTTGAGCCGCTGCCGGATGTCGTGCACCACGTCGACCAGTCCGCGGCCCGACGTGTTGCATTGCAGTACGATCCGACGGCGGACCTGTTCGCGGTTGATCGTGTTCGGACCACCGGCGACGAAGACCCGAGCAACCGAATCCAGGGGCGTGGCGCCGCCTTCCGGCAATTCCAGCGGCATGCGCCGCAGAGCCTCTAAGTCCCCTCGGAACGGCTCGTCGAGTCGCACGAACAGGTCGAAGGTCCGCTGCCCGAGAAGCACCTCGGAGACGACGCGGCCGTGCATGGCCGTCTCGACGAAGTGATTGACGTCGCCCGGCGTGAGGCCGTGCAGGGCCAACTGATGGCGGTTCAGTTCGATCCGCAATTGGGGGATCATGATCTGCGGTTCGACCATCAAATCGCGGACGCCCGGCACGCCCTGGACGGCCGTCTTCATTTCCTGGATCTTGGCACGCAGGATGTCCAGGTCGTCGCCGTAGAGCTTGACCGCCACCTGCGACTGGACGCCGGAGAGCATCGCCGAGATGAGATGGGCCAGCGGCTGTTCGACGCTGGTCACGATGCCGGGGATGTCGGCCATGGCTTCGCGGATATCGCCGAGCACCTCTTCGCG
>CAZFKF010001162.1:0-2402 GCA_964518805.1 uncultured Planctomycetaceae bacterium
ACGCGGCGGCGTCCGGCCCGCCATACCGGATAGACTGGCCGATGTTTTCGGGGTGAAGGTCGAGAATATTGAGCCGGCTAACGAGCCGTTCCGTTTGACGGTCCGGGATTCGCGCGGCGGAGAAGCGTTGCGACTTCCCGTGGCGCTGTGCGGCGCGGAAGTCCTTTCCAACGATCTGCAAGGCCGGCCCGCTGTAACCCGTCACCGCTACGGTCTGGGTTCCGCGTATTACGTCGGCACGGCGCTGACGCTTGGCTATCACCGGCATTCCGATCCGCAGGCGGGCGAATGGATCGCGGCCCCGGCGCAGCCGCATGCGGCTGCGATGCCCGTGTCGGCTGTGACGACAGCCCCCCGCCGAGTCTTTTTCCGAGGCATGACGTGCCCGGAGGGACTGGCGGCGCTGTTGACCAATCCAGGTCCGGCATGTACGGTTCAGGTTGCGTTTCGCGGCCATTTCTCGGAAGTCGTTAACGTTCTCGGCGGCTCCCGCCAGGCGACTGTCGCTCGCGATGGCGCCTGCTGCTGTGATGTGCAAATCCCCGCCGGCGGCGTAGTCATCCTATTGGCCCGGGCGCCGGCGAAAGCTCGGTAAGGGACGTCGGAGCCATGAGGCGAACCATTCGTTCATTTCTGGTCCTCTGGAGGCGCAGCATGAAATCTCCGGCACACTCTCGTCGCGATCTTCTTAAAGGCTCTGTGGCTGCGGCGATCCCCCTCGGCATGGCTTGGGCCGGGGCAGAGGCGATGGCCCAGATCAAGCCCGAACCGGGCGCCGACAGACTCACCGCATACCAGGACGGCCCGCAAATCTGGATCCGCTGGGCCAATCGCCTCGTGACCAGCTACCGGGCCCACCCGACGCAGAAATATCCCTACCTCTACCCGTTTGCCGGGCCGGTTTCCGGGCTTTCGGTCACTGCCGAGACCTGCGTTCCCTACCCGCATCACCGTTCGGTGTTTTTCGGCTGCGACCGGGTCAACGGTGGGAACTACTGGCAAGGGCCAGTCCAATTCGGCCAGATCGTGTCCAAGGGACTGAATCTGGGCAGCGTGACGCCGCAGTCTGCCGCGATCATCGACGCCTGCGAATGGCGCAAGCCGGGCCAGAAGCCGGTCATGACCGACACGCGCACGTTCGCCATTCATTGCGTCAGCGATGCCCTGCGTTGGATTGACGCGGAGATCCAATGGACCGCTGTCGAGGACGTGGCGATCGAGAAAACGAATCACGCCTTGTTTTCGCTGCGGGCCGCGGCGGACCTGATTCCCTGGGCGGGCGGGAAGTTGGAGAACTCGCTGGGCAAATCCGGCGAAAAGGAGACCTTCGGCCGGCCGGCTGCCTGGTGCACGTACTACAACAAGCGGATGAGCGTTGCCGGAGAACGCGTCGAGGGCGTGGCCCTGTTCGACCACCCGTTCAATCCCTGGAAGCCGTGCCCTTGGTTCACTCGCGATTACGGGTTCATCGCGCCCAATCCGTTCAACTTCTCGGACAAGCCGTGGAGACTTGAAGCCGGCAAGTCGGTCCAACTCCGCTACCGCGTCGTGGCCTATGCCGGCACACCGCGGGAGGCTGACCTGGACGGAATCTACAAGGCGTGGGTCCGGGCCTGAGCGTCACTCGGCGGGACGTTCGCGGTCCGCTCGGGCCAGGAGATCCTTCAGAGTGACTTGGAAGCCGGGCAGGACGTCGCCGCCGGAGATCGGCTGGTCTTCGCCGATCACAATGGCCTGGTCCGCCGCGGTATGCACCCGTGTGTTGCGCGCTTGGGGGTCGACGTACCACACCAACCGCACGCCCGCGGCGAAGTAGTCGCGGAGCTTGCGCCGCATTTCGCCCTCGGTGTTTCCCCGCGAGAGGATTTCGATGGCCAGGTCGGGGGCGAGGTTGGGCATGGGTTCCTCAGGCAACCGGCGGTTTGGAAAACGATCCCACGAAAAGAAGGCCACATCCGGGATGCGCACCTGGCCGGGCATGAGCCTGACCGTGCCGTCGGCCCCGGTGACGACGCCCAAGTCGTGCGTGTCCAGGAAGGACTTCAGCAAATGGATGAGGTTCGCAGCCACGAGCGATTCGAGCCACCCCATGGCTTTCTCCACCAGAGTGCCGTCGATCAGTTCGCAGAGATGATCGTGCCGCTCGGCCTCGATCACGTCTTCTTCCGTCGCCGTCCCCGGCTGGGGGCGCAGACGAATCCGCTCGGCGGGTATCCCACCTAGATGCTCCAGGAGATCGGCCAACGACCAATCTGCGTAGGCCGCCTGCGGCGGCGTTGCGGCGGTCGGCTGCGAAGTTGTGGCCATGAAGGGCTCCTGACGACCGTGTTTCCAGCTAGGGATATCCTACGCACCTTTGGGGGAGGCTGCAAGCAAGTGCCAGCCCCCGGAGACCGCGACCA
>CAZFKF010001163.1:0-2401 GCA_964518805.1 uncultured Planctomycetaceae bacterium
CTACTTCGTCCATCGCGGCCTGGAATTGCTGCGACCCGGCGGGGTGCTGTCGTTCATCGTCAGCGCGTACTGGACCGCCGGGGCAGGCGCAGAACGGCTTGTGGCCGCCCTGCGCGACGAGGCCCATCTGGACGAAGTCTTTCTCCTGGGCGACCTGCCCGTGTTCCCCGGCGTGAGCGGACGCCACATGATCGTGCGTTTGACCAAGTCCGACGGCCCTGTTGAAGCAACGGGGAGCGACTCCGTGCCGGCGGAGGACGACGCTGGCACGGCTGGCAGCCGGGAAGTGCATGCTGGGGATGCCTCCGCCACTTCACGACGGCGTCCGACGACGATCCGGCGCGTGCCGCGCGGTTCGGCGGCGACCGTCGAGGATCTCATGACGGGCCAACAACCGCTGATTGCCTTCCAGAAGCCGGCAGCCCAACTCTTCCGCGGAAGCCGTCTGGACCTCGAACCCGAGGCCGGATCGCTCCTTGCGAAGCTCGAGCGGTGGCCCGGCTTGGGCGAGTTGGGTTTGGTTCGCCAGGGCATTGCCGAGAATCCAGCGGCCATCAACGCCCGAACCAACGCCGCGTTCAACGACCGCTGGGAGGTGGGGCAAGGGGTTTTCGCCCTGCGGTCCGACGAGGTGGAACGCCTTGCTCTTTCGCCCGAAGAACGGGCCCTGGTGCGTCCGTACTTCGACCTCTGTGACGTGACGCGGTACGGCATCGCCGAACGGCCGTCGCTGGGACTCCTCTACCTGACTCGCGAGACATGCCCCGACATCGATCGCCATCCACGGCTGAAGGCCCACCTAGAGCGTTTTCGCCCCGTCATGGAAGTCCGCCGCGAGACGCGAAAAGGGCTGAACCGGTGGTGGCATCTGCACTGGCCGCGCGACGAGACGCTATGGCATGCGTCCAAGATCGTCTGCCTTCAGTTCGCACGCCGGCCGGCCTTCGTGCCCGTGCGTCATGAGGCGTACGTCCCGTTCAGCATGAACGTGTTTGTGCCGTCGGAAGGCACGCGGGAAAGCCTGGAGTACCTGTGCGGGCTGCTCAACAGCCGGGTGCTTTGGAAGTGGTATCTGCATCATGCGAAGCGCCGCGGCGTGGGCCTGGAGATCAACGGCCGGGTGCTTGCCCGCACGCCGATCCGCCGGATCGATTTCTCGCGGCCGGATGAGATCCAGCGCCACGACCAGATCGCCGCACTGGCGCAGACGATGTTCGCCCTCACGCGGCGGCAAAGCGGGGACCCGCCGGCCTCCGTACCGACCGCCCTGTCCGCAGAAAGGGAATCCGTCGACTGCCAACTCGACCGGTTCGTCTACGATCTATACGGGTTGACGGGCGAGGAAATCGATCGGGTGGAAGCAGCGACGGCCTGCGAGCGGCCCCTGCTGTAGACCAAGTGTTCGCGCCTGGAACGGATTGACTTTCGCGATTCCCGGAGAGGATGCAGATCACGCGCGCGACTCATGGCTGCGACAAAGCGATCGTCGTCACCAGCGATTCGCCACGTTGCATGCAGAGCGGCTTGGCGAGCGTGATGCGCACGTCGCGGCCTTCCGCGGCGAAGCTTGCGAGCACGATCTGGCCTTGATGCCGCACGCCGACATGGGACGCCTTGGTTCCTTCGGGAAGTTGAAGCACGAGCGTCGCGAGGTTGAGCCTGCCCGAGCGGAGGTCGATCTGTGCCGTCTGCGAATCGGCGCCGCAGCGCTGGGCGAACAACCCGTAGCCTTCGGCGGCCGTAAAGAAGGAGACGTGGTCGTCGGGCTTCCAAACGGGGCGGAACCCGAGCGTTCCGGCCGGGCCGTCGTAAACCAATCCCTGGCAGGCCGGCAGGAGCGACCAGACGCTCAACGCCCGGCCGTAGTATTTGCCGCACTCGTCGTCGCCGAACGGATTGCCGTTGAATCCGCCCACGGCCACGCCCTGGCGCAAGCGTCCGTCGTAGCGAGTCCACACGCCGCGCGTGACGGTAAAGCCTTCCCGCACCAGCCCGGCCTGCACCATAGCGGCCGCCGCGGCATATTCGAAGCCCGTCATGGCCTCGTCGGCGTAGAGGATATGTTTGGCTGGGCGCGGACCCTTGGGCCAGGTGATCATCTGCATGGCCGGGTCGTCGTCGGCCACGAACTTGCGCGGGGCCTGCGCCAGCCCGTGCATGTTGCCGCGAAAGTTGTACCGGAACAGCGATTCGAGCGCGCTGCGCACGTGGTCCCGCGGATAGAGCCACCCCAGATCGACCTGGTGGGCCCACCACTGCCCCAAGAGTTGGTCGATGGCGCAGCCGTTTCCATAGTCCTCGTGCGGCTGGGAGTCGGGGATCTGGATGTAATACTCGCCGTTGAAGAGCGTCTGGTCCTGGAGTTTCGAGCCCGAGATGCGAATCGCGGCGTACTGCTTCG
>CAZFKF010001164.1:0-2398 GCA_964518805.1 uncultured Planctomycetaceae bacterium
CGGTCTTGCCGTCGAGGACCGTCTCTCCGACGGATCCCACTGCCGTGGCCACGACCGGCTTTTCGCACGCCAGGGCTTCGAGAATGGAAACCGGGTTGGCCTCCATGTGGGAAGTGAGTACGAAGATATCCATGAGCGACAACAGGGCGGGAATATCGTGTCGCGTGCCGGCCAGCCGCACGGCGTCACACAACCCCCAGTCGCGAACCATTTCGGTGATGTGCCTGCGCTCGGGCCCGTCGCCTACGATCAGAAAATGAGCGCCGGGCATGCGCTGGCGAACCAACCGAGCTGCTTTGAGAAGCAGGGCGTAGTTCTTTTCCGGGCGCAGCGCCGCCACAATGCCGGCCAGCGGGGCGTCGAGCGGAAGGCCCAGCTCCCGTCGAAGCGCCGGGTCGGGCGGCCGCGGGCGGAATCGTTCGGTGTCCACGCCGTTCGGGATCACGCGAACCTTGCGGGCCGGGCAGCCCTCGTGCTCGGTAAGATACCGGCCGTGCGACGCGGCCACGGCAATGAAGGCGTCGGTGATCGGCGTCAACAGGCGGTTGGGCCATTCCACGTGATCGGGCAGGCCCGTGCTGTGCAGCGCCGAACAGATCACGGGCACCCCGGCGATCCAACCGGCAAGCCGGCCCCAGAACATCTTGTCGCCGCCGGTGCCCACCGTGACCACGGCGTCAATCCTCCGCCGCCGCATCAATCGCACCAGCCGCGCGAGCACGGCGAAGTCGTATTTGTTGGCCAGGAGGCCCGTGAACGCCGGGACCTGCCCGGCGAGGGCTTCGCCAAGCGGCCCCAGGTACTTCAGGCAGCACAATTCCGGGGCGAATCGAGCGCGGTCCAAGCCGTGGATCAACTCCACCAGCAGCGTCTCGGCGCCGCCCACCGGCATGCACGTGATGACGAACATCACGCGCAGCGGTTCCCGCTCCAGACCGTCAGCGATCATCGCCCGGACCTCGCAGTCCCACGGTGTGCGTCTGCGTCGAACGTTTGCGTTTCCAGGGGAACCTCCAGGTGTGGAGTTTGCGCGGATCGATGCTCACGCAGTTCTTCAATTGCGACATGCTCTCGTCGACCGGGGTCCGCTGGAGGTGCGCGGGATCGTCGCCGGGAAAGTTGTAGCCTCCGTAGCACGAGCAGACGCCCTCGTAGCCCGCTTCGCACGCCATGTCCATCGCGTTCGGATTGAGGTGCTCGCCATGGCCGTACGGAAAGGCGAAGTAGCGGACCGGCCGCCCGAGCACATCCTGCAAGCGTTCGCGGGAAACGAGCACCTGGCGAGTCAGTTCGCGGCGGTCGTCGATGCTGCCCAGACCGATGTGCTCGTAACCGTGCGAGCCGATCTCGACCCCCGCGTCGGCCATCGCCCGGAGTTGTTCCGGCGTGTTCGGCGGCGAAGGTTTCCCCACGGCCAGATCGTGATCGAAGGGGACGCCGTCGAGCACGTTCTTGACCGTGACGAAATACGTGCTCGGGATGCGCCGTTTGACCAACAGCGGGATCGCCTGGTGGCAGTTCTCGGCATAGCCGTCGTCAAAGGTGATGCAGGCCGCGGTCTGGCAATTGTCGCCCGCGAGGAGCCGTCGCTGCGCCTCGGCCAGCGAGATGAGGTCGAACCGGCCGGCCAGCCAATCGATCTGGCGGGCAAACATGCGGTTCGAGACGGTCCACCGCGTGGCGAGATCGTCGGCAACGCGGTGGTACGCCAGCACGACCACCGGAGCGCGATGCTCGGCCTCGGCAACGCGGCGAAGCCACCAACGGTACGGCAGGGTCGCCGTGTAGTAGCAGATCCGGGGAATCGACTTCCAGGAATGCATCAGCGTCTGATCCTCAAGACGGCATTGAACGGCCCGCAGGAGCCGGCGCGCTTGCGTTGCATGAATCGAATGGTTCGTGTCCGCCTCGGGTGTTGCGAAGCGATTCGGCCGCGAGACCTTGTTCTTCGACCTGGCCTTCCAGGCGACTTGGAAACGGAACGGGTCGCACGAGTGCCTTGATGCGTTGCTTCCAGCGGAAGCCGGTTGCCCAGAGCCGCAGTCGCGCTCGGGCGGAGGGACGCGGCGCGGCGGCCCGAAATTCCAGCGTCGTTCGCGGGACAGCGCGCCAGTGGGACTTGTAGGGCTCATCGCCACGCAGGAAATCGTACGCGAGGCATCCATCGTCGATGGCCCGGCGGATGGCGACCATCTTGCCCAAGTGGCCCGGCTCGATGTGCAGGAGTTCCGGCGACACCCCGGCTTGGTACCCGAAGACGGTTCCCCCGCCGCGGAACATGTACTCTGCGACGGCAGGCGCCCCATCGATTTCGATCCAGGACAGAAGCAGGCGGTCTCGGGCCAGCATCGACGCCATGACGTCGCGGTGAAACGCGGTGCATGGGGCGGAGGCGAAG
>CAZFKF010001165.1:0-2398 GCA_964518805.1 uncultured Planctomycetaceae bacterium
AAAGCACTCCGATTTCCAAGGCCGCCAGGGCGCGACGCGCGTCGCCGTCGCTCGTTTCGGCGAGGAAGTCAAGGGCATCCTCGTGCAGGTTCACCGCGAACTGCCCCAGCCCCCGCTCACGGTCCGCCAGCGCCCGGCGGAGCAACGTCTTGACGTGCTCCACGCCGAGCGGCTGAAACTGAAACACACGACTGCGGCTCACGAGGGCACTGTTGAGGGCAAAGAACGGATTCTCGGTGGTCACGCCGACCAACGTGACGATCCCGTCTTCCACGTCGGGCAGGAGAACGTCCTGTTGGGCACGGTTGAAACGGTGAATCTCATCGATCAGCAGGAGCGTCTTCTGGCCCGCGGTCGAGAGGCGGTCGCGGGCCTCGTTGAGCGCCTCACGCAGTTCCTTCACGGTGCCCGTTACCGCGCTGAGTTGGCAGAATACGCTGCGGCTTTCGCTTGCCAGAAGCCGAGCGAGCGTCGTCTTCCCGCTTCCCGGCGGTCCGTAGAAGACGACCGAGCCGAGTCGATCGGCCTTGAGCAGCCGCCGCAGGAGCTTTCCTTCGCCAAGGAAGTGCTCCTGGCCCACAAACTCGTCCAAGTGAGTTGGACGCATGCGCGCAGGCAGAGGCAGCGCCGAGCGGCGATTGGCTTCCTCACTTGCTTCGAATAACGGCATGGAAGGACGGTTGCGTGCCATGTGCATCCCCGGATGCCCCCAGTCTAGCAATTACCCAATCGCTGGCTACTACCCCTTTAGCGGCCCACACCGCTCTATCCTCAGGGATCGCGGCGGGTGTCGGAGGCGCCTTGAGGAAACCGCCTTTCGGACGCGGTCGTGGCTTGTCGTTCGTCGCCGCTGGGACTATCCTAATCGCAAGTTCAAAGCGCCTCGAAATTGAGGACTTTTTGGCCATGCGCGGAGCAATTGTCACCGGAGGTTCGCGGGGAATTGGCCGGGCCATTGCCCTGGAATTGGGTCGGCTTGGCTACGGGGTGTTGGTGAACTACGTTTCCCGCCCCGAGGCGGCCGCCGAAGTGACGGATCTGATCGCGGATGCCGGCGGCATGGCCTTCAGCGTGCGCGGCGATGTAGCCTCGGCCCGCGACCGGGCCCTCCTGATCCGCACGGCCGTGGAGAAGTTTGGCCGGCTCGACCTTCTGGTGAACAATGCGGGCGTAACGTCGCCCGGGCGCAAGGACCTGCTGGAAGCCACGGAAGAGGGCTGGGACTTGGTGTTCAATACGAACCTCAAGGGCCCATTCTTTCTTTCCCAGTTGGCGGCCAACGAGATGATTCGCCAGGTCCGAGGCGGGATCGTCCCGGCGGCCAAGATCATCAACGTTTCGTCGATCTCAGCGTACGCCGTATCTAGCACGCGGGCCGACTACTGCCTGACCAAGTCGGCCATGGGCATGATGACCCGCCTCTTCGCCCAGCGGCTGGCCGATGAGAAAATCGCGGTCTTCGAGGTCTGCCCGGGCGTCATCGAAAGCGATATGACCGCGCCGGTGAAGGCCAAGTACGACAAGCTGATCTCCGAGGGCATGTCGCCAATCCGCCGTTGGGGCCGGCCGGAAGATGTCGCCAAGGCGGTCGCGGCCCTCGTGCTCGATTACTTCCCTTTCAGCACAGGCCAACGGATCGACGTGGACGGCGGATTCCACATCCGTTGCCTTTAGAAAGCGAACGTCGAATCGCCGCGAGATCCCCTTTGGCGAAGTCACCCAACGTCCAACCGTGAGAGCACCCGATGCAGCGATCTGCATAGAGCGATTCCATTTCGCGCATCCTTAGGGTTTTCTTTCCTGGGCGAGGTCGCGGTAGCGGCGGGCGTCGGCGTTGCCTGGGTCTAGCTGGAGGACCTTCTCGAAATCGGCCAACGCCGACGTCATGTCCGAGCGGGCGTAGGCCATGGCGCCGCGATTGAAATAGGCATCCGCGTTCTTCGGGTCCAATTCGATGGCGCGGGTCAGGTCGCTCATCACCGGCTGGGAATAGGCGGACGTGTGCGACGACTGCTTGAGCCGCCGCTCGTACAGCGCCAGTCCGCGGTTGTACCAGGCGGCGGGCAGCCCGAAACGGATTCCCACGGCATTGTCGTAATCGGCCACGGCAGCGGCCAGATCGCCTTTGCGATGATACGCCACGCCGCGATTGACGTACGCTGCGGCGTTCTGCGAATCGCCCTGAATCACCGTCGTGTACTCGGTGATCGCACGCGGGTAGTCCTTGGCCGCCAAGGCAACGGCAGCCCGCAGCACGTGCGGCTCTGTTCGACCTGGCATCAAGGACATCGCCCGATCGGCGTCGGAGGCCGCTCCGTAGGTGTCCCCGCGAGCCAGGAGCGCCTGCCCGCGCCGCAGATAGGCTTCGCCGGACCTCGGATCGAGTTGTGTGGCTTGG
>CAZFKF010001166.1:0-2394 GCA_964518805.1 uncultured Planctomycetaceae bacterium
AGAAGTCGGGCGTGGAAATCGTCGGTTCGATCGACGAACTGCTCAAAAAGGTCGACGTGGTCTTCCTCGAAAGCGTTGACGGACGCCCGCACCTGGAGCAGGCCCGCCCGGTCATCAAGGCCGGCAAGCCTCTGTTTATCGACAAGCCGATGGCCGGCTCGCTGGCCGACGTGATCGCAATCTTCGCGTTGGCCAAGGCCGCCGGCGTGCCGTGCTTCTCCAGCTCGTCGCTGCGCTACTGCGCCGATGCGCAGGCCATTCGCCGCGGCGACTCGCCGCTGGGGAAACCGATGGAAGTGGTCGCCTGGGGGCCGTACCACACCGAGCCGCATCATCCCGACCTGTTCTGGTACGGCGTACACGGGGTGGAATTGCTCTATACGATCATGGGCCCCGGCTGCAAGAGCGTGACCCGACTCGCGCCCGACAAGGTGGCCGGCGATTGGTCCGACGGGCGCAAGGGCACGTACGAAGGGAGGAACGCCTACGGGGCGAAAGTGACCTGCACGAAGGGCAAGGAGACGGTCGGCAAGTTCGAGGGCTACAAGCCGTTGGTCGAGGAAATCTGCCGGTTCTTCAAGACGAAGAAGCCGCCGGTGGCCGCCGAGGAAACCATCGAGATCTTCGCTTTCATGGAAGCCGCCGACGAGAGCAAGCGCCAGGGCGGCGCCGCCGTGAGCATCGAAAGCGTCCTGCAGAAGGCCCGCCAGGCCGCGGCCGCCAAGAGGTGATCCGCGGGCAGGGCGGGGCGCAGGCGGTCTTCTGGACGGGCTGTCCGATTTCGGGCGGCTCCGAGCTTGGCTTGCCGCCAATCCTGTAGTCGTTCATAATACGGTGGTCTTCCAGAACGACTGCGGATCCATGCCTCCCGAAAACAGCCATCCCGACGCCCCGCCTTCGGACGGCGGGGCGCCGGGTTCAACCCCTCAGGCATCGCCATTTCGCCGGGAGCTAGCCGCCCAAGAGCAACCGGCCAACGCCGGTCGCAAAGACGCCTATGCCGTGTGGCGGAACGGAAATTTCCGGCTCTTCGCCGCCAGTTGGTTCCTGATGATCTTCGGCAAGCTTGCCGAGACGGTGGCCGTCGGCGTCCACATCTACCGCCAAACCGGGGACCCTTTGAGCTTGGGAATCATCGGCTTAGTGCAGGCGCTGCCGGTAATTCTGCTGGCGATTCCCGGTGGACAGATGGCCGACCGGTGCGACCGCCGCCGCGTGATGACGGCCACGCTGGCCGTCAGCGCGGCCGTGTCGCTGGGACTGGCGCTGGCTGCCGGGCACGAATTGGGGGCCCCGTGGTTCTACGTCCTGTTGGGTGTGGGGGCGGTGAGCCAGGCCCTGGGCAGCCCGTCGCGTGCGGCCTTGCTGCCGCAGATCGTCGACCGCAGCATCTTCACCAATGCGGTGGCCTGGAACAGCACCGTGTTTCACATTGCGTCGATGACCGGCCCGGCCATCGGCGGTCTGATCGTGGGCCTGCGGGGCGACACGACGGCCGCGTTCGTCCTGGTGACGGCCTGCCGCCTGGTGTCGCTGGCCACGCTCTGCGGCGTGCGGAGCGCCCCGCCCGAGGGCTCCGGCGAGGCCGTTTCCTGGCACACCCTGCTGGCCGGCATTCGCTTCGTCTGGCATACGAAACTCATCCTGGCGGCCATCACCCTGGATATGTTTGCCGTGCTATTGGGCGGGGCGGCGTATCTCCTGCCGATCTTCGCCGAGGATATCCTGAAGGTGGGCGCCGAGGGCCTCGGGTTCCTGCGATCCGCCGAGGCCGTGGGCGCGGTGACCATGGGGATCCTCCTGGCCCACCTGCCGCCGATGCGCCGCGCCGGGCGCACGCTGCTCTGGGCCGTGGCCGGGTTCGGCCTGGCCACGATTGGGCTGGGGCTCTCGCAGTGGTTCCCGCTCTCGCTGGCCATGATGTTCCTGATTGGCGCGTTGGACAACGTCAGCGTGGTCGTCCGGCACACGCTCGTGCAGATGCTCACGCCCGACTCGATGCGAGGCCGCGTTTCTGCGGTGAACAGCGTCTTCATCGTTTCCTCGAACGACCTGGGCGGGTTAGAATCGGGTGTGACGGCCAAGCTCTTCGGCCCGGTGCTTTCCGTGGTCTTCGGCGGCGTGGGCGCGATCCTGGTGGTCCTGGGCGCGGCCCGCAAGTGGCCGGAAATCCTGGAGATCCGATCGCTGTCCGACATCCGGCCCGGCGAGTCCGCGCTCGAAGAACAGCAGTCTGCCGAGGAACTCGCCGCCAGGACGTGACTCAGGCGACGATCAGCCAGACGGCTGCCGCGGCCGCCAGGAGCGATACAAGGGCGTTGAAGACCCGCTGCGACACGCGGGGCAAGAGCCAGATACCGCTGATCGCCCCGGCGATGGCCAAGGGGGACATGG
>CAZFKF010001167.1:0-2393 GCA_964518805.1 uncultured Planctomycetaceae bacterium
GTTCATCTATCGCATCCCCACGACCGGCGACCGGCCCATCGCGTTCGCCGCCGAGAACCTGCCCCAGGGCCTGAAGCTCGACGCGGCAACCGGCATCCTCACGGGCTGCGTTCCCCAGGCCGGAAAGTACACGGTCACGCTTAAGGCATCGAATGCCGCCGGGGCGGCCGAGAAGACGTTCCGCATCGTGTGCGGCGACACGTTGTCCTTGACGCCCAGCATGGGCTGGAACCATTGGTACGCCCACTACCATCGCGTGACCGACAAGATGATGCGCGAAGCGGTCGATCAGATGGTCCAAACCGGCATGGCCGACGTCGGCTACCAGTACGTGAGCATCGACGACTGCTGGATGAACGCCCCCAAGCACGACGACCCGCTTCGTGTTGGCCCCCTGCGCGATGCCAAGGGCAACATCGTTCCCAACAAGCACTTCCCCGACATGAAGGCCCTGACCGATTACATCCACGCCAAGGGCCTGAAGGCGGGGATCTACACCTCGCCGGGACCGTTCACCTGCGCGGGCTTCGCCGGCGCCTACCAGCACGAGGCCCAAGACGCCAAGCAGTTCGCCGATTGGGGCTTCGACCTCCTCAAGTACGACTGGTGCTCGTACGGCGACGTGGTTCAGGGCAAGCAGGACCTCGACACGCTCAAAAAGCCGTACATCCTCATGGGCGGCATCTTGAAGAAGCAGGACCGCGACATCCTGTTGAACCTCTGCCAGTACGGCATGGGCGACGTGTGGAAGTGGGGCGCCGAGGTGGGGGGGCAGAGCTGGCGCACGGCGGGCGATCTAGGCTTCGAGCTCGACCGCATCTTCGAGGTCGCCCTCAAAAACGCCGAGCACCGCGACTATTCGCGCCCCGGCAGTTGGAACGACCCCGACTATCTCCAGATCGGCTACATCGGCGACGCCTCGACCGGCGGACACCCCAAGCCGTGCCCCATCACGCCCAGCGAACAGTACGCCTTCATGTCGCTCTGGTGCCTGATGGCCTCGCCGTTGTTCTACAGCGGCGACATGGGCCGGCTCGACGAGTTCACCCTCAACGTGCTCTGCAATCCCGAGGTCATCGACGTGAACCAGGACGCCCTGGGCCAATGTGCCAAGGTCCTGCCGCTGGGCGACGAGCAGTTCGCCATGGTCAAGGACCTGGAAGACGGCTCGCGGGCCGTGGGCCTGTTCAACCGCGGCGAACTGGCCACGGACGTCGCCGTCAAGTGGAGCGACCTGAAGCTTCCCGAGCCCAAGCGGGTACGCGACCTGTGGCGCCACAAGGACCTCGACGGGGCGGTGACGCAATTCTCGGCGAAGCTCCCCCGCCACGCCGGGGTGCTGCTGCGTCTCTGGGCCAAGTAAGCGCCCGGCCCGAATCGCCATCTGGCCCGCGCAGCCCGACGCCACCGGCGACGGGCTCGTGAAAAATGACGCGATTCAGCCTTGGTTTGTCACCCCCCCGACAGGATTGGATGGTTTACAGAGCACTCGGGGCTCCGGTGTCCGTCGTGGAGTACGCGTTGTTTTCTCGCGAGCCGTAGCGTGACGTATATTTACAATGGAGATGATGGGACGCCTCTGTTCGATACGATTCACCGCAGGACGCGGTTGGTCTGCTTGCGATGGTAGCCTGGCACTGAGCAAATGCCCGAGAACGCGTCTTCCGTACTCGCTTTGAAGGAACTCCTGACCGTCGAACCGTTGCCTGGGATGCCGCAGACTGCACTCAGGCTGACACGACTCGCGCGCGACCCAGCGAACGGGCCAGCGGAATTCGCCGTGCTGATTGAAGCCGATCCCGGGTTGACGACTCAGGTGCTTCGGTTCGTCAACTCTTCCTTTTTTGGATTCCAGAGCCGGATCTCCAGTATTAGGCAAGCGGTGCTTCTGCTAGGGATCCGCGCGATCCAGAACTTCGTGCTCTGTCAGGCGATCTTCAAGGCCATCCCGAGCCCGCGATGCTGCATGTTCGACTTGAAGGCCCTCTGGCGCGATTCGCTGCGGCGTGCCCTGTTTGCCCGGACGCTAAGCAGACTCCTGCGGGTCCCCGACGTCGAGGAAGCGTTCGCGGCGGGTCTGCTCCAGGACATGGCGATCCCGCTTCTGGCTCGCAGAGCCCCCGAGGCGTATAGCAAGTTCTTCTACGCTCGCCGCATGAGCAAGCACAGCCTCCGGCTTTCTCAGTTGGAAGAACAGGCTTTCGACTGGAATCATGCCATGGCCGCGGCGATCGTGGCTCGGCGATGGAATCTGCCCGAGACGCTCGTCGCGTTGATCCAGGGGCATGTGGCTGTCGAGCCCCATTTGTGCCAGCCCGACAGCCATCTCGGCGAGCTTTCCGTGGCCCTGTCTGCCATGTTGCCCGCAGACGACGACGTAACCTGGTGTGAAC
>CAZFKF010001168.1:0-2389 GCA_964518805.1 uncultured Planctomycetaceae bacterium
AGGAGGGGCCGCCAGCCTCGGCCTTTGAGAAGGTGCCGCCCGGCACTGCCGCGGAAGAGAAGGCGACGACCTACTACATCGATAGCGTTGCGGGGAACAACGCCAACGCCGGAACGTCGGCCGACGCACCGTGGAAGGACTTCACGAAGGTCAACGGCCGGGTCCTCGGACCGGGCGAGCGATTGCTCCTTCGGCGTGGCAGCGTCTTCAATCAGGAACTCAACGTCTCGGCCCGCGGCAGCGAGGGCAATTGGGCGGAGATCGGGGCCTACGGCACCGGCGCCCGGCCGATCCTCCGCCGCAACTGGGACATCGACGACCGCTGCGCGTTGATCCGAGACCCGGACTTCCTTCGCATCCGCAGCCTGGTCGTGTGCCACGCCGGAAAGGGACTCATCGTGCACAACACGGCCCCCGGGCATCACGGGCCGGTGATCGAAGACTGCATCGCTCATCACATCGAGGGGCTCTACCGGTTCAACTCCCACGGGATTCCCGAGTGGCGCGGCCGCCACGGCGCGCCGGGCGACGGCGTCAGTTTCTCGGCTGGGATCGCCATCGTCGGGGCGCCCGCCAAGGAGTTGGTGCTCCGCGACTGCGAGATGTTTCAGTGCTCCTCGGGGTACTTCGTGCTGGGGGACGACGCCGTCATCGACCGCGTCTATTGCCACGACAACTGCGTCCACAACACGTCGCCCCATCCATTCGTCGTGGCCGTGCGCCGCACGGTGCTCAGGAACAGCATCTTCGACGCCGCGGGCTGGCATGCCAGCGCCGGCACGATGGGCATCATGCTCGGCGATCCCCAGGGCCTGATCATCCGCAACTGCTTCTTCCGCAACCAGCCCGATTCAGGCAGCCACGACGAAGGCGGCGTCGACTTCGAGAACAGCGGCAACGGCTGCTTGATCGACCACTGCACGTTCGAGAACAACGCCGGGGCGGCGATCGAGGTCCTGGGCCTGCAAGCGCCCCAAACCACGAACATCGAGATCCGCGACTCGCGGTTCATCATGAACAACACGGCGAAGAAGCTTGGACCGTCGGAAATCTACGTCTGGGGACAAGTCCGCGATCCTTCCGTATGCTGTAGCACGGGCACGGTCGAGGGCAACGGTTACGTGCTCCTTCCTGGAATCGAGTTCTTCGTCAACGAGGCTCCCCAACTGACGTCCTGGACGCTCCGCAACAACACCCGGTATAAGAGCGCGGCGGAGATCGACCGCGCCATGCCTTTCAACCGCCCTCCGCTGGTGGACACCGGGGAGACGATTCGCACGGACCGGCCCAAGGTGCCCCTGGCGGGCCGCGTGCGCGACGACGACCGGCCCGCCGGCAAACGGCTGTCGATCGACTGGGAACTGCTCGAAGGGCCCGGCCGCGTGGCGTTCGACGACGCCCACGCTGCGGCCACCGCGGCGACGTTCGACAAGCCTGGCGACTACCTCCTGCGTCTAGTCGCCTGCGACGGCGAGCTTTGGCTCAGCCGCATGCTCGCAGTGCACGTACTGCCCGCGGGCACGTCGGTCATCAAGGCGTGGGAATTCAACAAGAACCTGGACAAAGAAGGGTGGACCGAATTCAATCTGGGCACGCGCGTCCGGCCCTGGCCCGACCAGGCCCACCCCACCACGTTCTCGCACCCGGTCCAGCATGTGGCCGGCGGCTGCTACGTGGTGGCGATCGAGGACAGTCGCGACGCCCACCTGCTCTCGGCCGACCACCTGGGCGTCGACCTGTCCGGCAAGGAGAGGATCACGCTCCGCTTCCAGAATCACACGCCGGCGACGCAAATGCGTCTGAGGTTCACGACCGAGGCCGACTCTGGCTGGGATGACGCCAAGAGCCGGACGTTCTCCGTCGTGGCCGGCGACAACGAAAGCCGGACGTATTCCGTCGATATGTCCTCGGTTCCGGCATGGAAGGGCCGCTTGCGGCAACTCCGCCTGGACATGGCGACGGGCGATCCGCTCACTGGGACCTGCCGGTTCGACTACATCTGGATCAGGCTGGGCGCGACGCCTCCTTGACGAGAAGGCGCCGCACGGAGGCTACAGAATCCGACGAATCCGCTGCCAATTGTCGCCGAAAGCCCTGGGGAGAAGTAACGATGAGACTGACGGAGCTTGCGGCGGGGGGGATGGCCGTGGCCGTGGTGAGCGCGGGCGAATTGCAGCAGACCTCGGGCGCCGACTCGTCATCGACCGTGCAACAGGCTTCGTCGACAGTGGTCTTGCCAAGGCCCATTCCGGAAATCTCCGAGGGTCACGCAGGCATCGCTGCCAGGTATCCAGGCGACGTGGGCATCGAACGAGACCCGGACGTCGTGTTCGCCGAGTCGTTTGAAGGCTCGGTGGACGAGATATGCAGTCACTGGGAAGCGGTTGCC
>CAZFKF010001169.1:0-2386 GCA_964518805.1 uncultured Planctomycetaceae bacterium
AGGCGCCGACGATCCCGTCCTCGGCCATGTAGTCGATCAGCCGGGCGGCGCGGCCGTAGCCGATGCCCAGGGCGCGCTGCAGGAGCGACACGCTGCCGCGGCCTTCGCGGATCACCACGTCGACGGCCGCCTCGTACAGTTCGTCGCGGCTGCCGGACGAGACGGCCTCGCCGGGCTGGGATTCCTCGGTCTTGAGCTGCACGAGCTCCTTGACGTATTGCGGCTCGGTCGTGGCCACCGAGGCGATCACGCGATTGATCTCGTCGTCGCTGAGGTAGGTGCCCTGGCCCCGGATCAGCGTGCTTGTGCCGGGCCACAGAAACAGCATGTCGCCGTTGCCCAGCAGTTTCTCGGCGCCCATCTCATCGAGCACCACGCGGCTGTCCGTTCGGCTTGCGACCTGGAAGCATATCCGCGCGGGCAGGTTCGACTTGATCAGGCCGGTGATCACGTCGACCGTGGGCTTCTGCGTGGCTAGCACGAGGTGGATGCCCACGGCCCGGCTCTTTTGGGCCAAGCGGATGATGTGGCCTTCGACTTCCTTGGCGGCGGTCATCATCAGGTCGGCCATCTCGTCGGCCACGATGACGATGTAGGGCATGTGCGTCGGGATCTGCTGGCGCTCCTCGTCGTCAACCGGGCGGATGCGGTCCATCAATTCTTCTTCGCCCAACTGGTTGTAGACGCTCACGTTGCGCACGCCAGCCCGGGCGAGAAGCTGGTAGCGTTCCTCCATCTTCTCCACGGCCCAGCCCAGGATCGCCTCCGCCTTGCGCATGTCGGTGACCACGGGGTGCATGAGGTGCGGGATATTGGCGTACTGGCTGAGTTCGACCATCTTCGGGTCGATCAGCAACATGCGGACTTCGTCGGGACGGCGCGTCATGAGAACGGACGCGATAATCGAGTTCAGGCATACGCTTTTTCCCGTTCCGGTTCGCCCGGCGATCAGAAGGTGCGGCATGCTCGACAGATCGACGGTCATCGCATGCCCGGCCACGTCTTTGCCGAGGAAGATCGGGATCCGCTGCGTGTTCGACGTGCCGCGGTCTTCTTCCATCACCTCGCGAAGTCGGACGAGTTGCCGTTGGCTGTTGGGCACCTCGATGCCGACCGTGTTCTTGCCCGGGATGGGGGCCACGATGCGCACGCTAGGCACGCGCAGGGCCACGGCCAGGTCGTCGGCCAGGCCGGTGATCCGGCTCAAGCGAAGCCCGGCCTCCAATTCCACCTCGAACTGGGCGATCACCGGTCCCGTCTGGATTTCGACCACGCGGATCTGGAAACCGAAATCGGCGAACGTCTTTTCCAGGATCTTCGCCTTGCGGCGGACATCCGTCTCCTGCTCGTCGAAGCAGAACGGTTCGCTGGCCAGAAGCAGGTCGAGGCCGGGCAATTCGTAGTCCGCAGCACCGTCGTTGCTTGCGGCCTCGATCTTCTCTAGCAGCTCTTGGTGGCCCTTGTTCCTGGGTTTGCGAATGCGCGGCGCCTCGGGCTCCTTAGGCGGTTCGGCCGCAGGCTTTTTGACGGCAGGCTCCGGTTGGGCGCGTTCGGCGTCGACGCGGCTTACCACGCGGACCGCGGGCGAGCGATGGCTGACGGATTCCTCATCGGACAACGACTGCGACGACTCCAGGTCGGAACGCCGCGAGCGGACCTTATCGGCGCACACCTTGCCAACCTCGACCGCGCTTCGACCCAAGCCGCTCACGGGCATTCCCACGATCCAAGCCAGGATTCTGGGAATCGTGTAGTCGGTGCACAGCAAAAGCCCGCCGACGATCAGGCTTGAGACAACGATATACGAGCCGGCCGCGGCAAAATACTCCTGAAGCAGCCCTTTGCCGGCTGCGCCCAGGTATCCCCCGGCGCCCAGGATTGGGCCGGGCGATAGGGACGGGAATGCCAGTGCCGCGAGCGTACAAAGCCCCGTCAACGAAAGCAGCCATCCCACCAGTCGCAACCAAGCGCTGTGGATTTCGCGGCGGCTGAGCAGGATCGTGTCGAGCACCGCCAGCGACACCAACAGATAGTAGGCCCCGACTCCCAAACCGGCCAGCAGCAGGCTGCTCGCCACCGCGCCGGAACGGCCGCAGAGATTGGCGGTCTCGGTGCGTTCGGGAAAGACGAGCGTGCTCGGCGGATCGGCCGGGTCGTAGCTGAGGAGGCTGGCGCCCAAGAACGCGACCACGGCCAGAAGGCTCAGGGCCAGCAGATCGTTTCTTGGATTGCGGTGTTCGAGCATCGGCAACGGCGTACAAAGCAACGGTGGGCCCACCACGCGAGGTGGAGGGGCTACACAGGGCCGGTCCGTGCCCGACGGCGAAAACAATCCTTGCTATGGACTTCCAATCGGCCTGCGCCTGCAAGGAAAACGAATACTCCT
>CAZFKF010001170.1:0-2384 GCA_964518805.1 uncultured Planctomycetaceae bacterium
AACCAGGCGGGTGCGTCGACGATCTCGCTGGTCGGCTTCGACGGCGGCATGCTCCACCGCGAATCGACCTGCTCGATCCTCGTGCCGGTCGAATCGACGCCGCAGACCGAGGCCATTCACCTGGTGATCGAGCATCTGCTCATGGACTTGTTGCGTCGCGAGTTGGCGCAAGGAGCCCAAGGCTGATGGACGTGCTGTGCGTCGGACACGCCGCCTGGGACATCAGCATGCTAGTGCCGAACTATCCGGCCGAGAACAGCAAGGCGGAAATCGAGACGATGATCGAATGCGGCGGCGGCCCGGCGGCCAATGCCACCTACCTGCTTTCGCGATGGGGTGCGGCGTGCGCTTTGGCGTCCGACCTGGGGGCCGATTCCTACGCCGAGCGGATCCTCGCGGAGTTCGCGGCCGTGGGCACCGATACGTCGCTGGTGCGGCGGAACCCCCAGGGAGCGACGCCCGTCTCCGTCGTTCTCGTCAACCAGGCCAACGGCAGCCGGACGATTATCAACCGGAAGGTCCGGCGATCGGGCTCGCCGCTGGGGATTTCGTGTCCGGCGTCGTGGGACTCGCCGCCGCGCGTGCTCCTGTTCGACGGCCACGAGTTGGAAGCCTCGCTCGCGGCCCTGCGCGTGTTTCCTCAGGCCAAGAGCGTCCTCGACGCGGGCTCGCTCCGCGAGGGGACGCGCGTGCTGGCCGAGCGGGTCGACTACCTGGTCAGTTCCGAGCGATTCGCGCGCCAGACAGCGGAACTGCCCGACCTCGACAGCCCCGAGCGCCAGCGGGCCGCCATCGCCGCCCTTTACCGGATCAACGGGCGTCGCGTTGTGATTACGCTCGGCGAGCGCGGGCTGGTTCACGGGACCGCGGAGGAGATCGAACACCTGCCGGCGTTTCCCGCGCGCACGATCGACACGACGGGGGCGGGCGACATCTTTCACGGGGCCTTTGCATCCGGCGTGCTCGCCGGGTTCTCTTGGCTGGAGACGCTGCGTCTGGCCAGCGCCGCGGCTGCGCTTTCGGTCGCGGTGCGCGGCGGCCGGCCGTCGATCCCGTCCCTGGCCCAGGTGCACGAGGTGCTGCGCGATGCTCGATGAATCGGTCTTTCGCGGAAGCCGCTTGTGCGTGGTCGGAAGCATCTGCCGCGACCTGCGGACCGCCCCGCTGGCGCCCGGCGACCATCTGCTTCGCGACGGCGAAACGCCCACCGGAGGAATCCTGGAGACAATCGGCGGCGGAGCGGCCAACAGCGCGGTGGCGGCGGCCGGGCTGGCCGCCGAAGTGCGGTTCGCCGGCAAGGTGGGAGACGACCCGCTGGGCACGCAACTCGAACAGATGCTCGTCGCCCGTGGCGTGCGGTCGTTCGTGCGTCGCGATGCCGAGGTGAGCACCGGCAGCTCGCTGGCCCTGACCTACACGACCGGACACCGGCATTTCATTTGCTGGCAGCCCAACAACTACACGCTCCGCTTCGAGGACATCGACCTGTCGATGCTCGAAGGCGGCGGGCACCTGCTGCGCGGCGACGTGTGGTTTGCCGAGCCGATGCTGGCGGGCGGCAACCGGCGGCTCTTTGAAGCCGCACGGGGGCGAGGGCTGACCACGTCGCTGGACATCAACTGGGACCCACAGTGGAACGCCGCGCCGGCCGCTGCGGTCGATGCCCGCAAGGAGTCGGTGCGGCAGGTGCTTCCGCTGGTGGACCTGGTGCACGGCAACGTCCGCGAACTCTGCCTGTTTGCCGACTGCAACGACCTGCCCACGGCCCTCGAACGCATCACCGCCTGGGGCGCCGGTGCCGTGGTCATTCACCGCGGCGCCGAAGGGGCGGGCTATTACTGCCGTGGGGAACTGGTCACGGAGCCCGCCGCGGTGGTCCAGCGCCACGTCCACTCGACCGGCTGCGGCGACCTGATGAGCGCGTGCGTCATGTTGCTCCACGGCCGACAGGGCGTCGCCCTGCGCGAGACGTTGCAACTGGCCAACCGCATCGTCGGCCAATACATCGAAGGGCGACGCGGGCTGTGAAGGAAAGGCCTGCGCCGATACGCCCCGAAGAGGATCACTCTTGGAGTATCGGTAGATCCTCGCTGCAGAGTGCGGGAATCACCCGGGTAACGACTCTCGCGAACCTGGATCCTCCGCAAGACGGATTTCGAGCGCGGCCTGGGCTCCTGCGCGCAGCCACACGCCGGTGACCGCGCTTCGGAGCCAGCCGTCGGCATCGGGAGCCTCTTCCTCGTAAGTGCCGGCGGAAAGCGCCAAGACCTGGGGTGCGCGGCTGTCGCGGTCGATGATCCAGACCTCGGGGACACCGATCCTGGCGTAGAACGGCAGCTTCTCCAGGCTCTCGTCGCCGGGACTGCGGATCTCGACGACCACTG
>CAZFKF010001171.1:0-2380 GCA_964518805.1 uncultured Planctomycetaceae bacterium
GTCGGCATGGGTTTGTCTGGTTCGCCATTTTGGCGCTCTCGGTGGGCGGCGCGGCGCCGGGCCTGGCAGCCGAGGCGGGAAGTGCCAAGCAGGCATTTGCTGCGCCCGCGACCGTCTCGTCCTCTCGCGGAACCGGGATCCTCGTCGATGCCATTCATGCCAACGATTTCTCCACAATCGGGCTCAATCCCGGGGGCTACGAGTACCATCACATCGCCGGGTGCCGGTTCGGGCTTGAGTATCTGAAGGCCCGCGGCGTGCGGTGCGACCGCGCGAGCGAGGGCCGTCTCGACGCTCGGCGCCTGGCGGATTACCGGCTCTTGTTCATCAATTTGGTTTCCGCCGAGCGGCCACCGTTTCTGGTTTCGGAGATCGCGGCCATCCGGTCGTTTGTGGCCGGAGGCGGGTCGCTCTTGGTGGTCACCGACCACACGAACGCCTATTTTCACGCGCACGTGCTGGTGCCGCTTCTGACGGAACTGGACGTCGCATCGTTCACGTGCACGGTATGCGACGACGCGCCTCACACGTTGGGATGCGGAAACGGCTGGATCGCCGTGACGCGATTCAATCCGCATCCGGTCACCTTGGGGCTGAAGTGCATCGGGCTTCAAACCGGCGGACGCGTGGACGACCGCTTTGCCGTCGCGCTGTCCAGCGAGCGATCCTGGGCCGACGCGTGGCGCACGGGCCCCTACGGCGAAGTGAACGCACCGGGTTTTTTTGGCAATTTTCGGCGCGACCCCGGCGAGAAGTGCGGGCCGCTGGGGGTTGTCTTGGCCAAGGAGTACGGATCGGGCAGGATCGTGATCGTCGCCGACCAGAACCTTCTGAGCGACACTTTCATCAACTACGCCGACAACTGGCGTCTATGGCTCAACGCGACGGCGTGGCTGCTGGGAGACGATCGCCTGCGCGCGACGGAGCCGTATGAACGGTGGCGGAAGCCTCAGATTCTCATGGTCGAGCAATACGACCACGCGGCATTCGGGGCATCGGAATCAGCCGGATGTTATCACGCGTGGGTCCTGCTGAGTCGGCACTTCTGGTGCTTCGCGAACGACCGATTCTTGCCTTCGGGTGAGTTGATCGTCATCGCCTACAACGACGCTGCCCTGCCGCCCCATGGGGTTGCGGCGATCGTGAAACACCTTCGCAGCGGCAGGAACGTGCTCGTTCTCAATTCCGAAATGGAATCGTTGCTTGATGCGTCGAACGCCGTGGGCCAGATTCTCGGCGCCGCGGGCATCCGTGATTCGAAGAGACAGACGAGGCCGGGCAAGCTGATTCTTGAACTGCCCGGCGCCGGGGCGATTCATGTGCTGGGACCGGATCAGGTTCTGGACAACCGCACAATAGCCAGCCCCACCAAGGTGCCCTCGGCCGCTGCGGAAGAGCGAAACAAGATGCTTTTGAACGCTGTACGCGACGCGCTGCCCAATTCGTCCCCGCCCAAGTCGGCGCACTGAGCCTCGCCGTCGACCATCGGCCGTCAGATCGCGGCCAGGCAACCCGTCAGCAACTGGACCGTGCGACGGATTTCTTCTTCGGTATGCTCGGAGGTAAGGAAGAAGCGAAGACGCGAGGCCGATTCCGGCACAGCCGGATAGAGAATCGGCTGGACGTCGATGCCCTGGACGAGCAAGGCCGCGGCGGCATGCAGGCATCGGGCGGAGTTCCTCAAGATGACCGGGATCACCGGCGTGTCTTGGCTCGTGCCGATGTCCAGCCCGGCGTCGCGGGCCAGTTTCTGGAACAAACGCGAGCGGTCGCGGAGCCGCGAGACGCGCTCGGGTTCCCGCCGAATGACGCGGATGGCCGCCAGAGCGGCGGCAGCGTTGGGCGGCGACATCGCCGTGGCAAATACCATGGCGGGCGTGGTGTATTTCAGATACTCGACGAGAACCCGACGGCCAGCGATGTAACCGCCCATGCTCCCCAGGGCCTTGCTGATCGTGCCCATCCAGATGTCGCCCTCGCCGGGATCCACGCCGTAATGCTCGCAGATGCCGCGTCCGGTCGCACCCATGACGCCCAACGAATGGGCCTCGTCGACGTACAACAGCGCGCGATGCCGCTTCTTGATCTCGATCACCTTGGGCAAGTCGGGATAATCGCCGTCCATGCTGTACACGCCTTCGATGGCCACGACGGCCCGGCGATGATTGTCGCGCACGTCGCGCAGCAGGCTGTCGAGGTGATCGAAGTCGTTATGCGGGAAGGGCCGCCGCTGAGCCTTGGAAAGGAGCGTCCCCTGGACAATGCTGTTGTGAGCCAACTCGTCGTACAGCACGAGGTCGTCCGGCCCAAACAGGTGCCCTAAAACGGACGCGTTGGTGCCGAATCCGCTGGGAAACGCAACGGCGGCTTCCGTGCCGAG
>CAZFKF010001172.1:0-2380 GCA_964518805.1 uncultured Planctomycetaceae bacterium
CTTGCCGGCCTCGGCCAGGTCCTTCAGATGGAATCCGATCAGCCGGCCCTCGAGCTTCTTGAGGCACTCGACGGGGTCCAGCCCCGAGCGGACCCAATGCCCCGTGTCGGCGCACGCCCCGATTCGCTTGGTGCGGCCCTGGCACACCTCGACCACGGTCTCCGGGTTCCAGTACACCGAGTGCGGCTTGGGGTGATTGTGGACAGCCAGTTGGATGTCGTACTCGTCGCAAAGCCTGGCCAACAGGTCAAAGGCGTCCTTGGGCGGCTCGGCCACGAAGTACTCCACGCCCATCTCCTTGCCCCAGTCGAACTTCTTGCGGCAGACGTCCTCCTTGTTGGGCAACTCGCTCAAATAGCAGCTTACCAGCTTCACGCCGTGATCGGCCAGGATCTGCTTCATTTCCTTCTTGGCGTCGGGCGACATGGTCTCGTTGGTCTGCACCGCGGCCTTCTGCTTGCTGAGCGGCTGCCAGGCGAAACCCTCGATGCACTTCAGTCCCAGGGACGCGGTTTGGGCCACCCCCTCGGCAAAGGGAAAGCGGTTGAACGTGTACGCGCAGCACGCCACGCGCCAGCCGAGTTTTTCGGCATGGGGCGCGCCCTTGCAGGCTTCTGCGGCGGCCAGGCAAGGCGGCCTGAGGCCCGTCAGGCCGATGCCTGCCCCCACCGACGCGGCGACTTGAAGAAGGCTTCGACGATCGATTTTGCGAGTCACGGCGATTCTCCTCGACGTTCTTGGGTTCCGTGGTGGGCCTTCGCTTCGCGTGTCCCACCCTACAGACCACAGAATTGAACGGGACCGATAACGAACCGTTTCGTTCTACGGCACGCGGAAGCCCGTGTAAAGCGCCGGCAGGGCTTCGCGCAGGGCCTTTTCGTTTTCGTGCGGGTCGCCGCTGGTGCATGAAGTGTGACCCGGCGAACTTGAGTCACGGTCGTGCTCCGATCGCCGCATGCTTCTCGTTGAACTCCGCGATCCGTTGGATCAACAAGGGATGGCTTTCGGCAGTGACACGATGAATTGGGTCAAAGCGAAGATGCCAGGCCCAAACCGCTCCCAGCGAAGCGCCTTCCGTCTCCAGCAGATCAATCACGGCCCGCACATAACCGGCTTCTCGGTCGTCCCGGAGCGTGGGCTCTGTGTTGCCGAATTCGCCGACGAACGCCGGGCTTCGTGCCGCGTGGATGCAGCGGATTCGGCACCGCAGCGCCTCCAGGCTGCTGGCCAGCCCCATGTTTTCCCGCAAGTCGTTCTTCGTCAGACTGCCGTAATGATGGAGGGAGATCACGTCCAGCGGCTCCGGCTGCGAGGTCAGCAGGCTTGCGAGATTCTGCCGCAAGGTGTCCTGCGTCCAGACGGCTTCGGGATAGTTCTCGCGGAGGCTGACGCTCGTGGCGCGCGGACCGGCGTCTCCACTGGTCACCAAATGGTTGGGGTCGATTCGCCGGATGTGGGCCGTCATGTCCGCGTAGAACTTGAGGATCGTCGCCGTGGTGAGGCTGTCGTTCGCCGTGAGTTTCGTCTTGGACGTGGGCGCGAGCATCGTCTGTGGCGCAGGAGCGTCGCGTCACGCCATGTTCACATCAGCGGCCCAGAACATCTCGTTGCTCAGTTCCCAGGCGAGGATGTGGGTGTCGTTCTTGTACCGAGACACCAACTCGGTGGCGTACTTGCGCATCGCGCCGTAGGTCTTGGAGCCCGGGTCGGCAATCGCCCGATACTCCTCGCCGCAGATCAGCGGCCAGAGATGGATGTGAAAGAAGATGCTGGGGACGAGTCGGACGTGGTGCTTCCGGCAGAGGGCGAGCAGTTCGTCCATCCGGGCCCAGTACTGCTGGGGCGAGTCGAAGTAGAGCCGCATATCCTTGGGCCAGAATCCCGAGGCGTAGAATCGCAGGAATGCGATCCGGTTCTTCCCGGCCTCTTGCACGGCGTCGATCATCGCATGTTTTGCGGCTTCTTCCGTCCCGAAACACTGGCGGAGGTGAAAGAACATGCCCGCATAGCTTACGAACAAATCGGGACAGTTCATCCCGATGGCCCGATATTCCCGCCCATCCAGAGTCAACCTCGCTCCGTCGCGACGGACGAAGCCGTCCGCGGCCTGCCCGAGCGCGCCGAACGTCAAGACCACCGCTGCCGCGAGCCCAATCCTCGTCTGCTGCATCATCCGCCTCATCTTCTCTTGGGTTGCCCGGCCGTGCTTTCACGTCTGGACATCATACCGGCATCGTCCTCGGCTGTTATCCTATGGGCGAAGGCTTGCTACCTGGTTCGTGACCGAAAAGCGGGTCTCACCAGAATACCGGGGCGGTTGACCCGGCGGTGTGACGCAAGACGGGGTGAGTGCCGGCTGCTGGCTGCAGAGGTGGTTGCG
>CAZFKF010001173.1:0-2376 GCA_964518805.1 uncultured Planctomycetaceae bacterium
CGACGGAAACGCCCGTCTCGCCCCGCCCCGGAATCTCCGCGAGCTGGCCGCGCGGAGCCGCCGGGCGCGGTTGTTCGTCAGCGCCGACAGCGGCCCTCTTCACCTGGCCGCGGCCGTGGGAACGCCCTGCGTGGGACTATACGGACCGTTCCCGGTCGAGCGGCACGGACCCTACGGTGCGCATCACCTCGCCGTCCAGAAGATGACCATGAAGGGCACAACCTCGCAACGGCGGCACGCCCCACCCGAGGTGATGGGGAGCATCGACGTGGACTCGGTCTGCGCGGCTTGCGGTGAAATCCTGCGACGTAACGTCGCGTGAATTGCCGCGAAGCTTCGGCGCTACATTGGTCGATGTCGCCGAAGCCTGGCTCCGCGACTCGACCTCCCACCCGTTTCGGCTACCCGTGATTGCTGAAGATCGGATGGCTCTTGCCGGCAATCTCTGCGGCTGCCTTCCGCTCGTTGTCGTTGAGCGGTGTCAAGGCTCCAGACTGAGCCAGGTCCAATGCCATCTTGAACAGGTCCCAATGACCCGGTGTGAGCATGGCCGTCACAGGAAGGTGCAGTGTGAACCGGAGCCCGAGGGCCGCCTTGTCGATGTCATCGAAGGGTTCGTACCAAGCCTTGTTCCAGCGACGATTCTCGGGACGGATCGACTCGGGCCATTTCTGGTGGGCCATGGCCTTGAGGGCGAGAATGCCCCGTCCGGCCTCGTTGGCCTTCGCGTGGACCGCGGGGCCGAACTGCTCCTTGATCCACGTGGGAAACCCGAGTGGGAAGAGCACCGACTCGAAATCGAACCGTTCTTGGGCCAGCAGCGCGGCCGCCTCGCTATGGGCCGAAAACCCGATGTGCCGGATTTTGCCCTCACTCTTGGCCTTCAGAAAGGTCTCCATCGCCCCGCCCGATGCGAACGCCTGCTCCACCTCTTCGACCTTGGTCAAGGCGTGAAGCTGATAAAGGTCGACGTGGTCCGTCTGCAGCGTCTTGAGCGACGCCTCCAACTCAGCGCGGGCCCCGGCTGCATCCCGTTTCGTGGTCTTGCAGGCTAGGAACACCTTCTGGCGGTATGGCTTGAGGGCGGGCCCCAAGCGGTCTTGGGCATTGCCGTAGCTCGGGGCCACATCGAAGTAGTTCACGCCGCGGTCCACAGCCTCGGCGACGTACGTGGCAGATTCCTGGGGTGTGGCATTCATCACCAGAATCCCGCCAAAACCGACGACCGAGAGCCGGTCGGTGGTGCGGCCGTACTTCCGTCGTTCCAGTGCAATCTGGGGGCTCTTGCCGACGGCCAGGCCCTCCTTGGCGGCGAGGTACCCGGGGTCGAACATCGAGAGCATTCCCGCGGCGGACACGTTGGCGAGGAAACGTCGGCGTCGCATGGCTGGGACTCCTGGGGAAAAACGACCTCACACCCGTGCTCTATTCTACGGCGGGAGTAAAGGGGTGGGTGCGGAGGTGCCCTTTGCTCGTCATCGGACGATTCGCCAGCGGTGGCCGTGAGTTTCGTGTGCTTTCGAGACGCTCCGCAGTTCCCACGGCAACTTCGCCGACCATGGCGCGGTCTCTTGCTTCCCCGGCGATCGGGAATCCCGTATGATCTTTGAAAACGAGGGAGAGTCTGCCATGTCGGAGTCTGCTTCCAATCGGGTTGCTGTTGTCACGGGGGCAGGCCGACGACGTATCGGGAATTGCGTCGCACGGATGCTCGCCGAAAGGGGCTTCGACATCGTTCTGCACTATCACTCCTCAAGGGACGCGGCACGCGATGGCGCAGCAGAGCTTCGGGGGCTGGGCACGCGGGTCGAGTTGATGCCCGCCGACGTCACGAAGGAGAGCGACGTCGATCATTTCTTCGATGCGGTGTGGCAGAGATTCGGTCGACTGGACGTCTTGGTGACCACGGCCTCCGTGTGGTGCCGGAAGAGCCTCGAGCAGGTCACCGCCGACGACCTCCGCCGGAACTTCGACGTCGATACGTTGGGCACGTTCCTTTGTTGCCGTCGAGCGGGCCTGCTGATGGCGCAGCAGAAGCACGGGGGCGCGATTGTGACCCTTGGCGATTGGGCGATCTCGCGGCCGTATCCCGATCACGCCGCCTATTTTGTCGCCAAAGGGGCCATCCCCACGCTGACGCGCATGCTGGCCGTCGAACTCGCCCAGCGCAACCCGGCGGTCCGGGTGAATTGCATCATGCCCGGTCCGGTGATGCTCCCCGCCGATCTTCCTGACGAAGAGCGCCGTTTAGCCATCGGCGGGACGCTCGTACGACGCGAAGGCCGGCCGGAAGACGTTGGTAGCGCAGTGCTCTTCCTCGTTGAAAACTGCTTCGTCACCGGGACGTCGCTTGTGGTCGATGGCGGCCGAACGATC
>CAZFKF010001174.1:0-2371 GCA_964518805.1 uncultured Planctomycetaceae bacterium
AGCCGACGCCCTATCTGTTCTTCTTCGGCCCCGAGAACAGCGGCAAGAGCATCTTTCACGAGGCCCTGCAACTGCTGGTGACGAAGGGCGTCGTTCAGGCCAAACGGCCCCTTGAAGGACGCGACGGGTTCAACGGCGAACTCTCCGGCGCGATCATTTGCGCCGTGGAAGAGGTGGACATCTCGAAGTGCCCCGGTGCCCGCGAACGGCTCAAGGCTTGGGTGACGGGCCGGACCATCTCCATCCGCAAGCTGCGTCAGGACAGCTTCGAGCAGCCCAACGCGACCCATTGGGTGCATACGGCCAACAGCCTGGAGAACTGCCCGATCTTCCCTGGCGATACCCGCATTACGGCGGTCTACGTCGCCGATCTCTTGGACGAACAGCGGATCGCCAAGCCGAAGATGGAGGCGTGCTTGGAACACGAAGCCCCGCACTTCCTCCACACGCTGATGCACATGGAACTGCCGCCCATGATCGACCGCCTGCGGCTGCCGGTCGTGACGACCGCCAGCAAGCTGTCCGCCGAGGAAGCCAATCAGACCGAACTGGAACAGTTCATCGCCGAATGCTGCGAAAAGACGCCCGACAAGCACACGCCGTTCGCGGATTTCTACGACCGCTTCCAGCAATGGCTCCCGGCTAACGAGAAACATGCGTGGTCTAAGAAGCGGGTGAGCAAGGAACTGCCCGTCCGCCATTCGCGGATCGTCGGGTACGCCAATCAGAAGTTCGTTTCCCACCTCACCCTGCTGCCCGCTAAGGAAGGAGCCCGGAAGTGATCCTCCGCATCTATCGTACCGCCGGCTTCGTTTCACGCTCCGTGCTGCGGGCCGAGTTGGTCGCCGAAGTCGAAGTGGACCGGCGGCCAGAAGACCAGGCGGCCTTCGCCGACGAGTACGGCGGCGACATCATCGAAGTTGCACCTACTGATTCAGAGAACCTCGGAGAAGATCCATGAGCAAGTACGGCATGATCGACAGCGGCAAGCGGCAATCTTTCGGCAAGGGCATGGCGATCCGCGACACGGCCGACGATAAGCCCCGCCCGGACCTGATCTCACCGTTCGCCGAGGAGCGTCAGGGCCACTGGCTCCGCATGGGCGCGGCCAAGTACGCCGAGCGGAACTGGGAGAATGGGATGCCCTTTTCGCGCTGCGTCGCCTCGCTCAAGCGACACCTGATGAAATACCAGCAGGGCAAGAAGGACGAGGACCACTTGGCCGCCATCATGTTCAACGCGATGGCCCTGATCCATTACGAGGAGATGATCGAACGCGGCTTACTGCCGGCCGAACTTAACGACATGCCCAACTACCGGCCGGCTGCAAAGTCGCCTCGCAAGTCTGCTAAGAAGGGGAAGGTTCGCCGTGGCTGATTCCATTGTCTACCCCGGTCTGGTCCACCTGAACGGTAACCTCATGGCGGCGGTGGACCTGGAGACCACCGGCACTCGGCCCGGCTACCACGAGATCATCCAGATCGCCGTGGTGCCCTTGGACTCCGATTTCAAGCCTTTGGCTAGCGTGCGGCCGTTCTATACCCGCGTGAAACCAAAACACCCGGAGCGGGAGTCGCTTGGCGCGAAGCACAAGCACAAGATTCCGATGACGGAACTCCTGCTCCATGCTCCCGAGTCCGAGCAGGTGGCCGATTGGCTCCACGACTGGCTCCTGGACCTGAAACTCCCGTTCAAGAAGTGCCTGGTGCCGCTGGCCCACAACTGGGCCTTCGAGTCGTCCTTCCTCAAAGCGTGGCTGGGCGTGGAGGAGATGGACCTCTTATTCCACAGCCATGCCCGCGACGGGATGCTCTACGCGATCTCGCTCAACGACAGGGCCGCCTTCGCGGGCGAGCCAGTGCCGTTCCCCTTTGTTGGCCTGGGGGCCATGTGCAAGAAGCTCGGCGTCACCAACACGAATCCCCACGACGCCCTGGCTGACTGCATCGCCGAGGCGGAAGTCTACCACGCCATGCTGCGGATGTTCTGAGGGACGGGCCAATGTCACAGTCCAAAGAGAACGAGTACCCCCCATGCCCGAAGCGCCTTGCCGGCGCGGACATGCACCCGAAGTGCAACAACCCCATGAAGGGCTATTTCCAGCGACCGGTTCGAGAGACCGAATGCCGTCGCTGCCTCGGGCTCGACCCCATACCGACCGATGCGGCGACGGATGAGTCCTCGCCGCCCGATCCGCCACTTGCGCTGTTGCAGCCTTCGCCGCCTTCCGACCCACCCACATCGCCGGGATTGGTGCGCCGGGCCTTCTCCTACGCGGAGGCCCTGGCTCGCTGGACGGCAGCCGGTCAGCCGGAACGCTCCGACAAGGATGTCGAGCGGATATTCCACGAGCACTGCAAGCCGTGCAAGT
>CAZFKF010001175.1:0-2370 GCA_964518805.1 uncultured Planctomycetaceae bacterium
CATCCTGGGCCTGCGCGAGTTGCTCGTCGTCGCGCACAACGTGCACCAGCGCCCGGCCGGTCCTGATCCACGTGTTCTCCGCGCGATGGATCTTTCGACGGCGGGAACGAGAGACCTTGCCAAGGTACTCTTGCCACGTCGAGGGAAGCTCGACCCGCCAGCAACTCGGCCCGCGACGGCAGTGAACGGCGAGAGTGCGGGCGCGAAGGGCATCGACGAGAAGACGGGTTGCGAGGTCTTCCGCGTCGACGGCAGTCAACTCGGCCAGGTCCCAGCGATCACTTGGCGTGTCGGCCCTGCAAAGCCAATCGGCCAGTGCGGCGGCGGCCCGCTCCTCATATCCCGGTTCGACCAGCGCGCCGAGGTATTCGGAGCACACGTCGCCGGTCCCCAGGAACCGCAGCACGCGGCCCCAGAACCTCGACCGCTCGACATACCACGGAACGATCGCCACGAGGCGATCCGTTTCGTCTTTCACGCCCAGCGCGAACAGTTGGCGGACGTGACCCGCATTGTCGGTGTCGAAGTGCCGCCACCACGTTGAGACCCAACTCCACGAGCGAAAGGGGTTGTCGGCGGCTAGCCGATCCCACTCTGAGGCGAAGGGCACAAGGTCGACAAGATCGTCAAACCGAACGACACGCATGGTCTTCAAGAATCCCTCGTGGACCAACCGCTGCCCTGCCTTACGACAATACCCGGGGTATCCCCAGGCGCTACGGGCACCAGCAATGGGTTGAATACCCGAAAGGGTATCCGACACTCTTTGAACTCTTGGTCAGCCGGGGCGATATGCAAGAAAGTGGATCCCAATTGCAGCAGAAAATCGTCCCCCTCCCGTTGGAGTCGGATGTTGCCGAATCGCAACATGCGTGTGGCCGCGCGGCGGCGGCGGACCCTTGGCGAGTTGCGCCGGCGCCGAACCGGCGTTCGCCGCGTCGGCTTAAGCTCAACGGCCGTAGTCGATTAGGCGGACGCGCACGTCCTTCGTGACCGGGGGGAGACGGCTTGGCACCGGCTTTGCATCACGTAGCATCCGATCCAAGAGAACCGATCCGCACCTACGGCGGACGCTACCTGACCAAACCGACCCCCATGAACTCAATCCCGCAGACGATCGCCGGTCCCCACCAGCTCTTCGGGCTCATGCATCGTCATCCGGCGCGCTGGCTGGTTCCCATGATCGCCACCGTAGTGGCGGTCGGCGCGTATGCCGTGCTGCATCAGCCGCCTTGGGAGGCGAGCCAAGCCCTCGTGATCCGCAACGACGCGGCCACGCAAGAGACGCCCGGCAAGTTCAGCCAGCCCGACGAGATGAAGACCGTGCAAGAGACGATCCTCGAATTGGTGCGCAGCCGCAGCGTGCTGGTGACGGCGCTCAAGGAAGTCGAGCCGCCGGCCGGCCATGGCTCTGCCGCCTGGCCCAGCGAGGAGGATGTGGCCGATTTGCGCGAGATCGTCAAGCTCACCCCGCCCAAGGGCGCCGAGTTCGGCAAGACCGAGGTCTTCTACCTGAAGGTACGCGACAAGCAGCGCAGCCGGGCCACGGCCCTCGTGTCGGCGCTGTGCACGCAGCTCGAATCGAGTTTTCAGAAGCTTCGCGACGCCAAGGCAGCCAGCGTGGTCGGCGAGCTGGAAAAGGCCATCGAATTGGCCTCCAAAGACCTCCGCGAATCGACCGCCCGGCTCAGCGAGCTCGAACGGCAGGTGGGGAGCGATCTGGCCGAGTTGCGCATTCTGCACGACGTCACGTCGGGCGAAAGCTCGCTGCGCCGCACGACGACCGAGGTGCAGAACGAACTCCGCCAGGTCCGAGCGTCTCGCAAGTCGAACGAACAATTGCTGGCCCTGCTGAAGCTGGCCCAGGCCGAGCCGGATCGGCTGGTGGCGATGCCCAACACGCTCCTGGAATCGCAGCCGGGGCTGCGGCGTCTGAAGGACGGCTTCATCGACGCCCAACTGGCCACGTCGCGACTCCTGGGCCGGATGTCGGAGGAGCACCCGATGGTCAAGGCGGCCCGTGAGTCGCAACGGCAGATCGCCCGCGACGTCCATGCCGAGTTGACCAACGCCATCCGCGCCGTGGAGGTCGACCTTCGCGTCAACGCCGATCGCACGGCGATGCTCGAAGAGCAGTTGAAGGCGGCCACGACCCGGCTGGAGAAGCTCGCCGCGCTGCGGGCCCCCTACGCAAATCAGGTGGCCGAGACGAAGAAGCGAAGGGAATTGATGGAGCGGGCCGAGCAGCGCTTGGCCGACGCCCGGGCGGGAGAGGCCACGGCTAAGGCCGCCAGCCTCATCGCCCGCATCGATTCCCCGGAGACGGGCGCCCGGCCCGTCGGTCCGGGACGCACCATGCTCCTGGCCATC
>CAZFKF010001176.1:0-2370 GCA_964518805.1 uncultured Planctomycetaceae bacterium
CATCGTGCGCCGCCTGTTTCCGGGGCTGTTGATCCTGGTGATCGGGTTGACGCACTGGTTGGCCCTCCGCCCCGGACACGAGTGGGGCGACGACTTCGCCCTCTACGTGCTCCATGCGCGGAACCTGGTCGAAGGGCGCCCCTACGCCGACACGGGCTACCTCTACAATCCTAGCTACCCGAGCATCGGCCCGCCCACCTACCCGCCGGTGACGCCGGTCGTGTTGGCCCCGGTCTATGCCGTGCGGGGCCTGGACCTGGAAGCGATGAAGCGGGTGATGGTCGTTTGCTTCGTGGGCTTCCTGGTCGTGCTGTACTTGCTGGTGCGCGCGGATCTCGACCGGGTGCGATCGGCCCTGGTGATCGCGTTGGTCGGTTTCAACGGGTTCTTCCTCCAGGAGACGAACACCATCGGCTCCGACGAGTTGTTCCTCGCCTTCCTCTACCTGGCGATGCTGCTGATGCAGCGCGCCGGCGCGGCGGCCGAGGACTCGCCGGCGCAATGGACGTGGCACCTGAGCGCGGCCGTGGTCGCCTATCTGGCCTATGGCACGCGTTCGCTGGGCGCACTGCTGATCGCGGCCCTGGCCTTTTGCGAACTGATCGCACATCGCCGCATCCGGCGGCCGGCGCTGGCTGCGATCGCGCTGTTCGCGTGCCTCGCGCTGGGGCAGACGTTGTTCGTGCACAGCGACCAGCGCTACCTGGACCAATTTCGCGCCGGGCCGGGAGTGCTCGTTCAGCACGCGAGTTGGTATGGCGAGCGTCTGGCCGCGTTCTGGAGCAATGGGCGATGGCGTGTGCCTGCAATCCTACTGGCGGCCGAAAGCCTGCTGCTGGCGTCGGCCGGGTTCGCATGGCGGGCCAGGCGAGGGGTCGACGTGTGCCAAGTCTTCGCAGTGGTCTACGTCGTTGCCATCCTCGTCTGGCCCAGCTATGAAGCCGAACGCTATCTCTACCCGGTGATCCCCCTGTGGATCTTCTATGCGTTCTGCGGCTTCAAGCATCCGTGGCTGGCCGAGCGGCCAAGGCTCGGGCGGGCCGCGTTCGGGTTGCTTCTGACCGGGGCCGCCCTCACGTATGCCGGCCGCTACGCGGCCTCGGATTGGGGCCCCCTTCGTCACGGAGTGCACACGCGCGAAGCCCAGCAACTCTTCGGCGCGATAACGGCAAACACGCCTCCGGACGCGGTGGTGGTGTTTGCGAAGCCCCGAGCGATGGCATTGATGACCCGTCGCGCCTCGGCAGCGCCTCACGTGCCCCAACACGCTGCCGAGCTTTGGGCCTATCTCGAACGTATCCGCGCCGGCTATCTCGTGGTGACCAACCGCGACGGCGTGTTCGGTCGCGCGGAAAATGTGCGTCTTTCGCAATCCCTGCGCGCGTTCGTCGCACAACACGCCCGGCGCTTCGTCGAAGTCGGACGGAATGCCGATTTCACGATCTACCGCATTGATATTCACTCGCGAGAGGGATAAAATCCGTCGATGGTTTCGATTGCTCTGATTCCGGGCAGGAACGTCTGACGCATGTCCGATCCCGACTCGAACATCTCGAAGGCGCAGCGCCCCGCAGCGGATCAAAACGCTCAGACCCAGACGGCCACGTTCGGCGGTTCGCCGCCGGTGGTCCCGCACGAGGCCTATTGCCTGCCGGAGAGCATCGGGCGCTACCGGGTCGAGAGCGTGTTGGGGCGGGGTGGGTTCGGGGTGGTGTACCTCGCGCGCGACGAGCAGTTGGATCGGCTCGTGGCCGTCAAGGTGCCTCACCCCCGGCAGAATCCCCTGCCCGACGCCGTCGGACTCTACATGAACGAGGCCCGGACGATCGCCAACCTCGACCATCCCCACATCGTTCCGGTCTACGACGTGGGCTCGACCGAAGTCTTTCCGGTGTACTTCGTGTGCAAGTACATTGACGGGATCGACCTGGCGACCAGGCTTCACCAGTCGCCGTTCACCGTGCCCGAGGCGGTGGAACTGACGGCCACCGAGGCCGAGGCCCTGCACTCGGCGCACAAGCAGGGCCTGGTGCACCGCGACATCAAGCCGGGCAACATCCTCTTGGACCGCAGCGGCCAACCGTTTGTCACCGATTTCGGCGTCGCGTTGCGCGAAGGCGACAAAGGCGCCGGGTTGAAGTACGGCGGGACGCCGGCCTACATGAGTCCCGAACAGGCCCGCGGCGAAGGGCATCGGGTCGACGGTCGCAGCGACATCTTCAGCTTGGGCATCGTGTTCTACGAACTGCTCACCCGGCGGCGGCCGTTCCAGGCCGAGACCAACACCGAGTTGCTCGATCAGATCATCACTTTGGAACCCAAGCCGCCGCGTCAGCTCGACGACACGATCCCCAAGGAAGTCGAGCGCAT
>CAZFKF010001177.1:0-2368 GCA_964518805.1 uncultured Planctomycetaceae bacterium
GTATTCACGGCACTCGGCCGCTCGGTCTGACAACCGCCGGCCTAGCTCGAGCATGGCGTGAAGGGTGGTGTCGCCCGACAACTCCTGGCTCGGCCAAGCCCAGGCGTTGCCGACCGGCATCGAACCACACCCACGACCCCGGCGTTGGTCCCGAGTCTCCACATCGACCGTAACGTGGAGGAGGACCGCGTCGGTCACCACGCGTCCGCCGAACTTGATCGGCGTGCGGTAGGCGAATCGTTCCGTCTCGGCACGCACTTGGAGCAGACGGATATCCGTGGGCTTCGACATCGCGTCCTCTTGAACCGGGCCGGGTGAGAAAGGCGACGCAACACGCGAATTCGGGACGCGGAGACATGCGTCCTCCCGCGTCCCGCTTGCCGCGATCTTCCAGGCCTCGTTGAGAAACTTCGCGCTACACCAATTGCTTGCGCACCGCCCAAACCGCGGCCTGCGTGCGGTCGGAAACACCGATCTTGCGCAGGATGTGCTGCACGTGCTCCTTGACGGTCTCGTAGCTGATGTGCAGGGCCTGGGCGATCTCCTTATTGGTCAAACCGTAGGCCAACTGGCGGAGGACTTCGCTCTCGCGTTGCGTAAGCGGCACCTCGACGTCCGCTGCCAGGCGCGGCGTCGCCAAGGCGCCGGTCACGCGGCGGAGTTCGTCGCGGGTCCACACCGTCTCGCCGGCCGCCGCGGCGCGAATGGCGGTCAAGAGTTCCTCCCGCGTGCAGCCCTTGAGAAGGTAGCCGCTGGCGCCCAAGGCCACCGATCGCGCAATGTACGTGGGATTATCGAAGGTCGACAGCATCAGCACGGGCATTTCCGGCTTGTCGAGTTTGATCCGACCCAAGGCCGTCAAACCGTCGCCCTCGGGCATCCGAATGTCGAGCAACACCACGTCGGGACGTTGCGCCAAGGCGAACTTCACCGCCTCTTCGCCCGTCGATACTTCGGCCACCACTTCCACGTCCGTGTCGGCCAGCAGCGTCTTCAGTCCGCTACGGACTACTTCGTGGTCGTCGGCAATCAGAATCTTGATGCTCATGAGTCACTCCGATCAATCGTGCTAAAGGACTTTCCTGGGAAACCAGAAAGCGGAAGGCGGACGACAATCCGGGTCCCTTTTCCGGGTAGACTGTCGACCCGTGCCGACCCGCCCAGCAGTCGGGCCCGCTCCTGAATCCCTTTCAACCCAAAACATCTTCCGTCGACCTGGGCCGGATCGAACCCGATCCCCGAGTCTCGGACCGCAATCTCGAGCCGATCTGCGATTTGGGCAATTCGCACCTCGGCTCGTTCCGCTTTGCTGTGTCGTTTGATGTTCGTGACGGCCTCCTGAACCATGCGGTAGATGCCGCTTTCCAGGGACGGGTCCAAGCGACGAAACGCCACATCGGCTTTGAAGCGGATCTTCGCCGAAGGCGTGGACACCGTCGCCAGAAGGCTCTTAATCGCCCCAATCAGGCCCTTCTCCTCAAGCATTGCGGGCTGCAGCCCCTGGACGACCTTTCTCGCGTCTTCCGTCGCGCTCCGCAGGAGTTCGATCGAATGCAACAATGCGTCCCGCGTGGGGCCTTCTGGGATCTTCCCGCTGGCGATCAAGGCCTCCAGTTGCATCTTCGCCCCGGCCACATTCTGAAGGAGCCCGTCGTGCAGTTCAAAGCCGATCCATTGCCTGTGCTGCTCCACCAAGCGATCGATCTGGGCAAAATCCGGCTGCGAAGTCCCCATCATAGGTCTGCTCCGAGACTCGTTGATTCGTATCGCACCTTGCACCCGTAGCGACCTCATCATTTCAACAGGGCTGTGACTCCTAAACAATCCGCCCCTTCCTACCCAACGCTAGCCACCCACGGACGAGGCTGCAAGCGGGGGCCTCGATTTCTCCCCATAATGTACCCCTCTATCTAATTATCTGACAAGCCCTCTTATCAATGATAGCAGGAGAAAATTCTTTAGGGTAGGGGCCGGTCCGCAGATTATGGGGGACCGGAAAATCGTCCTGAGAGTCGCATTTAATCATCCCCCCACTGCCACGGATTATCGAAGGAGATGACGCCACCTGGCAATAGGGGGATCGGAAAACTGATCCCTTTTATAGAGTATCTCATCATACACTGCGTTGGGGGTGCGCCTCGATTCCGCGCCGTTGCCGCGTGGCGCCACCTCTTATGCAAGAACGGCATCAACGCGTAAGCACAGAGCGCGAATCCTCGGTAGTGTGGAAGCCGCGCTAGTGGTCTGTCCAAATTGAGTTTACGGGTGCCACGGTTGGCTTGTCCAACCGTGCTTCCAGCACTGCTGGGCAAGCCCAATCCTGTTCGGCACGGAATTTGCGCAATGGGGTATCCTCATAGGACTTCCT
>CAZFKF010001178.1:0-2367 GCA_964518805.1 uncultured Planctomycetaceae bacterium
GTTCACGCCCCGGGGAGCAATGAAGGGGCCGCTGACAGTACCCTCGCGATTCATCGCTGGGGCGTACGCCATGGGTTCCGGGGCTTCATGCCCTCGCCACTGGTGACCAGCGTCGACGCGGCCGGATCAACACGGTCGAGAAAGCGCCGCGTGTTGTCCCAGTTGTGGTACACCACCAGGTTCACGTCGCGGAACTCCTCGGGGCGGACCTTGGCCAGGGTGGCGGCGAAGTCCTCGGGCCGCATCACGATCGTCTGTTGCGCCCGCTTGGCCTTCGCCTTGCCCGGCACCTTCACGTCCTCGCCGAGGTCCTGGATATAGTAATAGAACTTATTGGGCGATCGAGCCCGGGTCGCGCGCCGGCCGTTGACAAAGAGCTGCTCGAAGTACCATCGCCCCGCAGCGACGTCGGGAATGTGGAGTTTCCACAACCCGCCCTCGACCTGTTGCCAGCCGCGCAGGGGCCGTCCGCCACTGAAGACCGGCCTCGCGCCGGGGGCCGCTTGATAGACGATCGGCGCGTCGGCCGTGCCGCTGTCTTCGGGCGTGAGCACCAGCGGCTCGGTCATGGCATACTGCCCGCCGTGTACGAGATCCGCACCGGCCCTTTGAGCGTGCACGACTTCTTCAGGGCGCGCACGGCGTCCCGAGCGCGAACCAGCGTGGCGAACGGCGCATCGGCCGCGCCGGTGCCGGCGTCGCGGCCGCCGGGCGCCACGTGGAAATCGACGGCCCAAGCCGTCGTGCCGGTCAACAAAACCATTCCCGTCAGAGACGCTCTCATCGCACGTCGCTCCATATATGGTGTTGAAGCCGGCGCTTCGCACCGTCAAAGCAAGCAACTCTCACGTCAACGTCACGCCCGTTCCGGCCGGCTGAACAATTCGACCTTGTCGACAAAGGCCACCGGCGAGCCTTTGAGGGTCCGCAGGGCGGCGTCGGGGTCCTCGAAACGGAAGATGAGCACGGCCTGGTCGCCCATCTTGGTGGCGAAGGCGTACATGTATTCCACGTTCAGACCCGCGGCCACGATGGGATCGAGCACGTGGAGCAACCCGCCCGGATGATCCGCGACCTGCACGGCCAACACGTCGGTCACCGTGACGCGGATGCCGGTGGATTCCAGCACTGCCTTGCCCTTCTCCCAGTCGCGCACGATCATCCGCAGGATGCCGTACTTTTGCGTTTCGGCCAGCGACAGGGCGACGATGTTGATGCCCGCCTCGGCCAAAAGCCGGCAGGGAACGATCAGGTGCCCGGGGCGGTTCTCGATGAACACAGAGAGTTGCGGAATCTTCACGATGCGGGTCCTTGGTGTCGTTGATCGATCACGCGACGGGCCTTGCCTTCGCTCCGCGCCAGCGTGCGGGGCTCGACCAGGCGCACGTCGAGGTGTACGCCCACGGCCTGCTGGATCTTGCGAGTCAATTTATCTTGCAGTTCTTCGAGCACGCCGATGCGGTCGCTGAACATCTCGGGGGTGACCTCGATCTGCACTTCGGCCCGCTCCTGGCCGTCCTCGTCTGTGAGCACGATGTGGTAGTGCGGCAGCGTCCCCTTGACCGCCAGCAAGGCCGACTCGATCTGCGAAGGATAGACGTTCACGCCGCGGATGATGAACAGGTCGTCGCTGCGATGCGACACGCGGCGGATGCGCCGCAACGTGCGCCCGCACGGACAAGGCCCCGGGCAGATCGCCGTCAGGTCGCCCGTGCGGTAGCGCAGCATGGGCATGGCTTGCTTCGAGAGCGTGGTCAGCACCAGTTCGCCTTCTTCGCCGTCGGGAAGCGGGCGGCCGGAGGCCGGATCGACGATTTCCGGGAAGAAGTGATCCTCCAGCACGTGCAGGCCCTGGTGGGCCGGGCATTCGGCGGCTACGCCCGGACCGACGATCTCCGCCAGCCCGTAAATGTCGAACGCCTCGATGCCGGCGGCCTGCTGGATCCGGCACCGCATCTCCTCGGACCACGGCTCGGCGCCGAACACCCCCGCCCGAAGCCGCAGTCCGCGCAAGTCGACGCCCATCTCCTGGGCGCGGTCGGCCACTTGCAGGAAGAAGCTTGGCGTGGAACAGAGAACCGTCGTCCCGAAATCGCGCATGATCGTGATTTGCCGCTCCGCATTGCCGCCGGAAACGGGGACGACGGTGGCCCCAAGGGCTTCCGCGGCATAGTGGACCCCCAGCCCCCCGGTGAAAAGCCCATAACCGTATGCGTTCTGCACCACATCGTCGGGGCCCACGCCAAAGAGTATCAGGCAGCGGATCATGGCCTCGGTCCACACGTCGAGATCCGCTCGGGTGTAAGGGACGAGCACCTGCCGGCCCGTCGTTCCGCTGGAGGCGTGCAAACGCACCACGTCGCGCAT
>CAZFKF010001179.1:0-2365 GCA_964518805.1 uncultured Planctomycetaceae bacterium
GCAACGGCGCATGCGGCGCGGTGACGCTGTAGGCGTTCTCGCGACCGCCGCCGATGTCAAGCGTGGCCGTAGGGCTTCCGTCCAGAAGCATCAGGCCGTAATGGCCTTGGCCCCACTCGTTGCCGTTGGAACAGACGATCCACGGGTGATTGCGGGTGGCCGCCGGGCCTTCGGGCACGTAGACCCAAAGCTCCAGCGTGAGGTTCTCCGGCTCCAATTCGGGATTCGGAGGCACGTCGATCGTGTTCGCGCCGTTGAGAAAGTAGCCGCCGCCCACGCGTCCGAAACACGGTCCGGCCGCGATCTCTTTCCGCCCTGGCGACGCTTCCAGCAGCAAGGCGAGCCGGTCGGGCCACGCCACCATCTCGAACCTCGCCTCGGCGTTCAACACGCGGCCCTGACTGTCTTCAAACGCGAGATTTGTGACGTCGGCGCGCTGGAGAAATCGGCCGCTTTCAACGATCCGCGGGCCGCCGTGGGCCTCGAACCGGCCGCCGCGCACGCAGCGATAAGCTCGCCCCGCGACCGTGATTGTCAGCGACAAATCGGCCGGCGCCAGCCCGGCCAGCCCCCGGTCGTCCGCTCGGCCGGCTTCGGCATAGCCGATCGCGCTCGACATGGGCCCCAGGCGGGCTATCCGCATCGCGGCCACGTCCAACGCCATGGCATACCGGCCGGTCTGGATGCACTCCAGCGGGCGGATGCCGGACGATCGGCCCGGAAACCCCTCCGCCCACCACAGCAGCGTGAAGTCCTCGGCCTTTGGCATCCAGGAGGCGGGCCGGTCGCCAGCAGAGATCGCGGACCCCACCGTGATGAAAGTCAGAAACGTCGTAGCGAAAGCAGCCCAATTCCGCGCTCGCGCGATCGCCATTGCCTACTCCTCTGGGGTGTGAGGAAGCTGAGGATAAGCCGATTATCGGCGTAGGCGAGCGGAACTCAAGCGATCTCGACGGGCGCATCCGAACCCGCGAGACAGACGGCTGGCTGTCCAAGGTGAGGAATGGGGACGGACGTTCGTCCTGAGGGGTCCGCGACTGCTACGCCGAGACTCGCTCCAGTGCGTTCCGCGTGCCGGCGATGGGATGCAGAGGCGCCGTGGCCTGGGCCGATTGACGAGCCTCTTTGGCCTTGGTGTCGAAGTTGTAAGCGTGCCACTCCAACAACAGGCAAAGCGTGCCAATGATCAGGGCAACCAGCGAAACGAACAGCATGACCGTGTAAGGATTCGACTGGGCGAGCTTCGAGAGGAAGCCCGGCGACTTTGGTCTGCGTTCCTTCGATTCCTCGACATCCTGCTTTCCTGCAACCGCGTCCTGAGCGACCGCTACGGCCGGTGCGGCAACCGACTCCTCCTCGAGCAAGGAGCCCCCCGCGCCCAATGGCGACGACGCGGGCGGCGGCATATCGCCCAACAGGTCGCCGTCCAACGGATTGTTTCCAAGCGGAGGCAGGCCGCCCAAGTCGTCGTTCGACACAGTGAATCCTCCCCTTCGCGCGTGCACCCCTGCCGACGTGTTCTCGGCAGCATGATTCTCATTATACTTTGCCGAATTTGCCTTCGCTATCCAGAATCCCGGCTGTTGGGGGGAATTGTCGGGTGTGCCGAATCCTCCAGCGAAACGGCCCTGCGTCGCCCATGCCGCTATACGGCGACGCCTTCGCCTTGTAGCACGCCCTCGGTCGGCACGGATGGCATCGGGGACAACGAGTCGACCGGAGGCTTGTTCTCCGATGCTGTCGCAGTCGGCTCGGAAGCAATCTCTGCCTCTTTCGTGGCCTCCGACGCACCGGAGCCGCTCGGGGCCTGAGGCACGTCAGACGTCACCTCGATATCGTCCGGCATGCCGTGCTGGTGTTTGGCGATCAGAATGGCCAAGGCAAAGCCAATTGCCATGTTGATCAACGCGACGGCCGCAATGTAAACAACCATGCCACCCCCTCCACGGGATTGCCATTGCTGTGATCAGATCGCGGGCACTCCGCTTGAACAAGTGTAGCTCGGAACACACCGCCACTTATAGGGGGTATGTTGGTGGGGCTAGCGCGTTTTCGCCAGTGAATTCCGCTGTGGTGTGGAGCCCTCGCCGCTGTCACCAGTTCAATTCCGAAGCCTCTTCCCAGTGGGCATAGAGTGTCTCGAGCGACTGTTGGACCTCGGCAATCTCGTTCTTGACCTGCCGAGCCCGATGTCCGTCGCGATGCGTCTCGGGAAGTGCCAAGGCAGCGTGAAGTTGTTGGAGGCGGGTCTCCTGGCCCTGGATATCCGATTCCAGATCTTCCACCTTGCGGAAGGGGAATCAGCGTTTGCGCCGCGGGGGCGCGACGTCGGCCGATTCGCGCCGCTCCGGTTTCGCGGGTTTGT
>CAZFKF010001180.1:0-2365 GCA_964518805.1 uncultured Planctomycetaceae bacterium
TGCCCTGAGTTATTTTACCGCTCCAGGCAAATCTCGATGTAGAGCGGTGTTGCGACAGGACGAAAAGGGGACCACTTCCCCAATGCACTTCGGGCGGTACAATAGGCGTCCGATGTGCCGGTCCTGTGCACTTCGCGGTGAGGGGCAGTCCGCCGAGGGACTCGTCCGGAATCGGATCGCATGCAGAGGGGCCCGATCGACGGTCTCGTTCGGGCTGAGTTGAGCAACGACGCATTCGACGACCGCCCGCTGATCGATCATGGACCCGTTTGTCTTTCCACCGTGGATCGACCGCGCCCGGCCCCTGGCCGGGGTCCTTCTTGTCGCTGTGCCGGTCTACCTCGTGGCGATCCTCTATTACGGCGGCTCGCCGCGCACGACCGACGTGGATTACGCGCCCGTGCAGCCGGTCCCGTACAGCCATGCGCTTCACGCGGGCGAGTTGGGGATCGACTGCCGCTACTGCCATGTGAACGTCGAGACGTCGGCCCACGCGCTGGTGCCGCCCACGCAAACCTGCATGAATTGCCACACGCGGATCGCTCCCCAAAGCACGAAGTTGCTGTTGGTTCAGGAGAGCGCAGCGACGGGCAAAGCGATCCCTTGGGTACGCGTCCACGATCTACCCGATTACGTCTATTTCAACCATAGCGCCCACGTGGCGCGGGGAGTAGGCTGCGTATCGTGCCACGGCCGTGTGGACCGGATGGAGCGGGTCACGCAGGTCGAGCGATTGAGCATGGGTTGGTGTCTGGAATGCCACCGCAACCCCGAGCCGCACCTGCGTCCCCGCGACGCCATCACCACGATGGACTGGACCCCCGGCGAGGATTCTTCGGTCGGGGCGAGGATCGCGAAGCAAAACAACATCAAACCCTCGACCGATTGTTCGACATGCCACCGCTAGAGCGTCGCGCTTTTGAGCCACACACCACGTACTGGCGGAGCTTGGCCGAACTGGCCGATGATCCCGGGTTCCTGGCGATGCGGGAGGCCGAGTTCGCCGGACCTCTTGATCCGACAGGGATTTCTCGCCGACGCTGGCTTCAACTTATGGGCGCTTCGCTGGCGCTTGCCGGGGCTGCGGGATGCCGCTGGCAGAAGGACGAAATACTGCCCATGGCGTCCCAGCCGGCCGACCGGCTCCCTGGACAGTATCAGCGATTCGCCACCGCCCGCGATACGGCCGGCTCGTCCATCGGCCTCTCGGTCACTTCGATCGACGGCCGGCCGATCAAGATCGAAGGCAATCCGAAGCACCCCCAGAGCCTGGGAGCCACCGACGCTTGGGCCCAAGCGTCGATCCTGGAACTGTATGATCCGGACCGCAGCGGTTCGGTGATTCAGCGGAATGGCGCGGAGGAGATTCAGCAGACCTGGTCGCGGTTTGTGGAGTATCTGCGTCCGAGGCTTGCGGAACTCGCGAAGAGCCAAGGCGAGGGGCTCGCCGTGCTTGCCGAGTCGTCGAGTTCGCCGACGTTGCTTGCATTGCGCACTCGGTTCCAGAAGATGTATCCGCAAGCGCGCTGGTGCGAGTACGAGCCCATTTCTCGGGACAACGAGCGCGAAGGAGCGAAGTTGGCCTTCGGCCAGCCGGTGCGCACCCATCTGGCGTTGGATAAGGCGCGGGTGATCGTGTGCCTGGACGCCGATCCGCTGGGCATGCACCCGGCGGCCGTGCGGAACGCCAGGGATTTTAGCCGGGGGCGCGATCCCGCCGCGGGCCCGATGAACCGGCTGTACGTCATCGAGCCGACGTTCACGATTACCGGCAGCGTGACCGATCACCGTCTACCGATGCGGGCCAGCGACGTGGCCTGGTGTGCCAAGGCCCTGCACGCGGCGGTGCTCAAAGGGGCCGGGAGCGAAACGCATGAGGTACGCAAGACGTCCACCCCCGACATGAAAAAGGCCCCCGACCCTTTGGCGTTCCTGGCCGCGATGGCCAAGGATCTCAAAGCCAACGGGCCGAACACGGCTGTGGTCGCCGGCCCGCGCCAGCCGCCGGAAGTGCATGCCTTGGTCCACGAAATCAACGCCGCATTGGGCAACGTCGGGACCGCGGTCAGCTACACAGCCGTTCCCGATCCGGATCGGCCGTCACACGCGGACGCGATCCGCGCGCTCTGTGCAGCGATGAACGAGAGAAGGGTCCAGACGCTGATCGTCTTGGGGGGCAACCCCGTGTACACCGCCCCGGCCGATTGCCGTTTTGCCGAGGCGATGCGCAAGGCTGCGGAGCGGATTCATCTCAGTTCGTACGACGATGAGACTTCCCGCGAATGCACGTGGCACCTGCCGCAGAGCCACTACCTGGAATCGTGGGGTGACGCCCGGGCCTACGACGGAACGTACAGTATTGTGC
>CAZFKF010001181.1:0-2364 GCA_964518805.1 uncultured Planctomycetaceae bacterium
CAGTACGACTATCGCGGCGTGTTTCACTGCGGCTACGGGCAGGAGGTGGAGGCGTATGTCACGTACCGCTTGATGGACGATCCGACCCTGAAGACGGACGCACTGGTGGACGAATATTTCACGCGTCTGTACGGCCCGGCCGCCGGGCCGATGCGCAAGTTCTACGAAATCGTCGAACAAACCTACGGCGATCCGGCGAACTACCCCGAGCCCATAGCCGCCCGAAGGATTGAAGGCCACCATCACCAGGTCGAAGAGGTCGCCTGGGGATACCTGGGCAACACGCGGCGTATGGCGGCGCTCGGCACACTGATGGAAGCGGCGAAGTCAGCGGCTCATACGCCCGAGCAGAAGCAGCGTGTGGCCCTTTTTGAACTGGGCGTCTGGGATTACATGACCGCGGGGCAGAAGAAGTACCTGGAGCATACGAAGGCGCGGTACGGCAGCGGCGGAGCCGTGCTGCGCGTCCCGCTGGCGTCCGTTGACTCCCCCAACGGCGACCCGGCGAAGATCGACGCTTCCGAGATGCTGGGGCTGACCAATTGGCGGTCGCCGCTGGCCGAGCCCACCCGGCGGAAGGTCGTGGCCCGATTGGTCCACGACGCGAAGCACTTGTACATCCAGCTCGAAGAGCAGTGCCAACAACTGACGCTGAACGCCACAGACGACATCACAGCCGGCGACTACTGGCAGGTTCTGTTTGCCCTCAAGCCCGACGGCAAGGTTCACAATCTTCTGGTCAACGCGGCTGGCAAGCAGTTGCTCGACGGGTCGCCGTCGAAGCTCGCCGTAGTGACACAGGCGAACGCAACCGGGTCGACGACGAGCGTTGCGCTGCCTCTGGCGGCGTTCGGCGCATCGCCGGGCGGTCGTTTCTTTCTGAACGTGGTCCGGAGGTCGGCAGCCTCGGAGGATCAGCCGATGTGGTCGCCGAGCTTCGGCGATTTTGCCGCTCCGGCCGGATTGCGCGAATTGGCGCTCGACGCCGCAAACACGATCCCCGCCAAACTGCCCTCGGCCGCCGAATTCCGGAAACTCGACTCCCAGGGCCTGGTGGCGCGGTGGACGATGGGCGACGGCAAGGGCGAGGCGGTGTCTTCGGCTGCCGGCGGGCTGTCGGGCAAGCTGATGAACGGGGCTTCCTGGGAGAACGACGGGGCGCGATCCGTGGTACGCCTGCAAGACAGCCGGCGCCAATACGTCGATTTTGGCAGCCCCGACGCCTTGAACCTCAGCGGTCCGCTGACGTTGATGGTCTGGGCCAAGTACGACCCAACCGACATGTGGTATCCCGCGCTTCTGGGCAAGGGATACGAACTCACGGGCGCCTACGGAATGCACCTCCGCCCCAACGGCACCGTGTGGTTCGAACTCGATGCCCCCGACGGCACGCGGCACATCCACAATCCCACCGACCTCTGCTTGACGCCGAACCAGTGGTGCCACGTGGCCGCGACGTACGACGGCGCAACGATGCGGGTCTACGTGAACGGGCGCGAGGCGGGCCAGGGGAAACCCGTGACCACGAAGATCCGCATCAATGCCGAGCCGCTTCGATTCGGATGGCTCGGCTCGTACGGGTACTTCAACGGCTGCGTGCGCGACGCCAGCGTCTACAACCGGTCCATGACCGCCGCCGAGGTTTTCGCCGAGTTCGCGGCGGGACGGCGGGGGACGAACTTGTAAACTTCCAGGTAGTCGAGGTCCCGCGGCCGGCCGTCCTTGGACTCGCCGAGAATGAACGGATAGCGCTCGCGACCGACAAGCGTGTATTGGGCCTGCATCGAGGCAAGCCAGCGGTCGCGGCCCGCGCGGTCATAGGGCCCGGACGCCGCGTGATACTCGACGCACCGAAGGGGCCAGTCCTCGGCCACACGATCCCATTGCGGCTCGCGGCCCGCTGCGTGGCGCGGGGAGTAGATCCGCTGGTTGCACAAATACATGGAAGACAGCCCGCGCTGGAAATCGGCCGGCGAGAACGTCAGGCCCAAGTCGGTCTTCAGACAGACCACTTCGCCATCGAACTGGGCTGTGAACCAGAACCAGCGGGCGAAATCCCTGGCTCGCATGACGGCCGCCGACTTGGCGGGAAACCAGAAGTCGCGGGCCATGCCGACGACGCCCACCAGGGCCACGGCGCTCAGCAGGACCATGGCCGGAATCGATCGCCTTGGCGCCGATTCCGAGTGCAAGACAGATCCTGAGGCGGGGGACGGTTCTCGCTTCCGACGCCCGAAGAGAATCAGGGTCGCCCCTGCGCCGGCAAGCATGCAGAACACCGGGGCCATGTAGATCTGGAACTTCACGGCCTGACCATACGGATACCCGTGCACAGCGGCGGCGACAAACGACAGCCCGAGGGGA
>CAZFKF010001182.1:0-2363 GCA_964518805.1 uncultured Planctomycetaceae bacterium
GGGCGCCATGCCCTGGCACCATCGCTGGATCGGCAACCCGGGCTTGAGTTGGTTCCTGAATCTGCTGTTCAAGACGGGCGTAGGCGACACGCACTGCGGGATGCGAGGCTTGAGCAAGGCCGCCTATCGCAAGATGGGCCTGAAGATGCCAGGCATGGAGATGGCCAGCGAGATGGTCATCAAGAGTTCGCTGGCCAGGCTGCGGATTGAAGAGATCCCCATCACCCTGCATCGCGACGGCCGCGACCGCCGTCCCCACCTGCGCAGCTTCCGCGACGGCTGGCGCCACCTGCGTTTCATGCTCATGTGCAGTCCGGTGTTTCTGTTCGTCTTGCCGGGCTTCCTGCTGACCATCGCCGGGCTCGTGGCTATCCCCGGGGCGCTGCTCGCCGGCTATGGAGTGTTCACCGGCCCTTTCGGCCCGAACTTCATGTTCACCGCAGCCTTACTGTCGATCGTCGGATCGCACCTGATGATCTTCGGTTTCCTGGCGAAGCTGTACGCGCACCGCATCGACCCGGTGTTCGAGGATCCGCGAATGAACCGGCTTCTGTCGCTGTTCTCGCTGGAACGCGGCGTGCTATTCGGGCTGGCGTTGGTCGGCTTGGGCGTCTGTTTCGGCGGGCCGGTCCTCTGGCACTGGCTCCTGACCCAATCGTTCCCCAATCCGTCACCGGCCCGCTGGATCTTCGCCAGCACGCTGGCCACGCTGGGCGCCGAGGCCATCTTCACGTCGTTCCTGGTCGGCATCCTGGACCTGCCCCAGGACGGTTCGCGGGAAGGGAAGCCGAGGCTTCCATGAACCAACCGTGGCTATCGGTCGTTCTGCCCACCTACAACGGCGCGTCCTACCTCGCCCAGGCCCTAGACAGCATCGTCCTCCAACAAGATCCCGAGGTCGAAGTCGTCGCGGTCGACGACGGCTCCACGGACGAAACCGCTGCGATCCTCGCGACGTACGCCGGTCGCCTGCCGCTCCAGATCGTGCGGCGCGATCACGCCGGCAACTGGGTGGAGAGTACGAACCTGGGCCTGTCGCTCGCGCGGGGGGCGTATGCCTGCGTGCTCCACCAGGACGACTATTGGCTGCCGGAACGCCTGTCGGTGTTGAAGCCTCTTCTCTATCAATGCCCGGAAGCCGTTCTGGCCTTGCATCCCTCGTGGTATGTCGATGGGCAGGACCGCCGGCTGGGACTGTGGCGGTGCCCCCTGCCGGCTGGCGACGGGCTCTTGCCCTCGCGTCTGGTCGTGCCGCGGCTGTTGGTGCAGAACTTCATCGCCATGCCGGCGCCGATCTTCCGCCGCCAGGCCGCGCTCGACGGCGGCGGGATGAGGCCGCACCTGTGGTACACGGCCGACTGGGACCTTTGGCTGACGCTCGCCGCCGTCGGCCCGATCTTCTACTGCCCCCGGCCGCTGGCCTGTTTTCGCGTCCACGGCCAGTCGCAGACGATCCGGTCGAGCGTTTCCAGCCAGCGGTTTCGCGACCAGCTCGACGAGGTCCTCGATCGACACGTCCGTCGCTGGGAAGAGGCTCACGGCGAGTTGCCCGGCACGGTGCGCCGAGCGGCACAATTCTCCGTGGAAATGAACACAACCTTGGCCGCCCACTTCCACGGCCAACGCGGTCTGTTGCCTCGCCTGTTGGCGCGCGGCCTGCTCCTTGGCCCGGCGGCCACCCTACGCTACCTGCGCGATTCGCGGCTCGCGGAGCGGGCGTCCTCGCGCCTGCGGGCACTGGCCACACCGCGCGCATCGGCGGCGTCCAGGAGAAGCCACAACGGCGCCTGAGGCCGTGGGACCCGGAACGAGGGATTCAGGAAGCCGGCGACGGGCATCGTCGCCCGGCAGCTACAAAAACAGATCCTGGGCCAGGGACTTCCAACCACGAGAGTACCGACGATATCTTCCGCAAACAAGTTCCCTGGCAATCATCCGCAGCCGCGAATAGCGAGCCCGCCGTATACTGATTTTCGCCTCGAAGTGTTCCGACTTCTGACGCAAAGCCCTAACGGCCGGTTCTATTCTCCCCGCTTGGTCCCATGTGGCGAGCCGTTGACTTGCTGCAGTATGTCTCATGGCGACAAGCGCGAACTTCTCGGCACCCTCTCGCTTGGCGATCTGGTATTGGCGATAGAAGCTCAAGACGCGTTCTCCCTGGACCTGGGTCGCATGCTGGCGGTAGAGAATCAACGGGTCGGGTATTGCCTTGCACGAAGCCACAGCGGAGATCAGCAGCGCGATCCAGGCATCGTGTTGCCAGAAACGAGGAATAGGAAGCACCAACGGCCGGAACTCGCTCCGAAACGCCAAGGTCGCGCCGGTGACGACGTTCCGCCTCAGAAGCACGCGGAAGAGGTCGC
>CAZFKF010001183.1:0-2362 GCA_964518805.1 uncultured Planctomycetaceae bacterium
ACTGCTTACGCAATAGCGCCATTTCTTGATGCTGCAGTTGCATGTGCTGCTGCATTTGAGCATTGCTTTGCAAGGCCTGGAATATCAAATTCGGAATTTCGGGCAACTGCTCGGTGATTTCCGGCAATTTACCCATGTCTAGGGTCTTGGTCCTTCGTTTGCTCTTTCCTGAAACGATTTCCCCAATTCCGTACGAAAGGAAGAAGGATGAACCGCTCCACCTGGAGATCGTTTTTGGGCCTGATGCTTCCGGCCCTCGTGGGCGCGCCTGTCTTCGCCGCGGACAAACCCGCCGTATCCCATCAAGAAAAACTACCTCCCGGATATGTCCAAGGCGACGTGGTCAGCCATTCCTACGTTCCCATCCGTACCTACTCGCCGAAAGAGGGCATCGGAATCCTGCCCTACCTTTTTGAATACTACCTGATGAAGTGGTCAGGCGACCAGCCGCTCGAATCTTATCACGATGAGAATATCCGCCGCATCGATATCGCCAGTCAGTGGTCCACGGCCATCTGTTTCTACGCCCGCAAAGCGGAATGGCGGGATGAGCTGATCAACCTGATGATCCGCTGCTTCAAGCACCGGCAGTTAATCGTCTTTCGGGATTATTACCAATTGCCGGGCAAGAAAAACGAAGGCCAGCAAGGGCCGCAGTACCAGAATCTCCGGGATATCCTTGAAAAGCTCTGGGAAAACCGAAACAAAACGCTGGTCAGCCCGGAGGGCGACGAAGCGACCGGTTTGCAGTTGATCAACAATATTCTGGCCTGCAAACTCGGCGACGAAGGTGAATGCGGCCTCAAGACCGAAGGATTATCCAAGTGTTTTGACGATTTTGATCGGAACATTCGCCATTGCAGAAAAGGCCGTCGACTACCCTTCGAGCACATCAAGGGCTGGTATAACATGCTGGCCTACTCGGGATTCTGTTACGCCGCCTGTAAAGAGGATATCCAGGAGCACAAGCGCGTTCTACTGCCGTCTAATACTCAGGCCATCGGGGTCGATGTTTACCATTACTGGTTCCATCGCTTCAGCCCGTTCGATCCGGCGGACCTGTCCATCCCTCGCGAAAAGGTACGGGCCCATTCGGACGAATGGCAGCGGATTCGCACGAAATACTACTCCAAGGGCATCAAGGTGCGGGCCGGCAAAGACTTGAAAGATCCCAAAAACTGGACGCCGGAAAGTTACAGCGACACGCACGCCCTGATGAATGCCATCGAACTGGCCGGAGCGAAGAACGCGATGATGTGGTACATCGGGGTCAGCGGCCAGCTCGGCCCCGCCGGCGACGAAACCACGTACACCACGCCCATCGAAACCATGGAATCCTACTACGACCACCTAAAGGCCGGCCCCTGGGTTGCCCTGAGCTGGTGGATCTTTGACGAACGAGTTGGGAACACCCAGGGTGGATTGGCCTATTACGATAAAACGCTCGTTCACTATACCCCGGAGCATCTGGAAGGTATTCCGTACTCCCAAGAGATGCTCGACTACTGGCATAACGAATATGTGGCCATGAAAATGCGCATGTTCAACGACGTGGTCTATAACCAGTTCAAACACCTGAATGGTTCGGTACCGGCATTGAAAAAGGGCGAGTGTTTGGGTCAGGGCGCATTTAGACGATAGCTATTGCATCGGACGGAGGATGGTGGGGCAGGAGAAGGAAATGAGCCGCATTTCGCGGGTGGCACCGAACGCTCTGCTTTCGGTGTCGCGCAGCGACAAGAGGAATCGCTTCGTTGCACGGGCGTGGCAAGGTCAGTCTGGACGCCCTCCTGTGCCTTCGGCACCCCGATAGCGGTAGCTATCGGGCCACCCGGCCACCCTGCGAATCCGAGGAAGGATAAACCATGAGGGAATACCGACGAGAACGTGTCGTGGGAGATGACCTTTGCGTTCGCTAGACGGGAGGTAGACATCGTACGATGGCAGGCTACGTCATTTGTTCGCTGGATTGGGACAGGTTCCGCGCCATGGTCGAGCACCCGACCTCGGCCCAACTCGCGATTCTGGCAGAGGGCCTCGCCGGGGAGCGCGAGAACCTTGACGGTGAGTTCGACGAGGGCGATCCGGTCTTGGATTGGCCCACGGACGCGGACGCGCTCGCGCCGCTTGTCGCCGAGCGCCTTGCCCGCGCGGATTGGTACGGCGACCTGTCGGAACAAGGCCGGCAGCTTTGGGAGTCCGCCTTCTATGTCACGTGCATGCGCGAGGAGGATCTCGGCATCGGCTTTCGCGTGGATAGCGACGGCGTCTACTGGGACGTGATGAACCTGATCGTCGAGCGGCTCGACGACCGGCCCGAGACGCCCGGCAAATCGGCCATGTCGCGGTTCGGCACGGTCCC
>CAZFKF010001184.1:0-2360 GCA_964518805.1 uncultured Planctomycetaceae bacterium
AGGCCCGCCGATCGGGCAGAAGATGCCGGCCAACCAGCAGTACAAACAGGATTCCCACGATCGCGCTGGGCAGCCCGACCCACGTGATGTCGAACATGGCTAGGCCGCGAGGCAGCGGTTGGAGGCGGTGGGGACTCGCCGACGAGGCTGCGGACGGCAGCGAGGTCTGCACTGCACCCGGCGCATTTGACGCCGCGTTGGCGGCCGCCTGCTGGGCGTCCGCGGCTTGAAGGAGCATCCCGTTGACGATCAGGTTCGTGCTTGTGCCGATGAGCGTGCACGTGCCCCCGAGGATCGCCGCGTAGCTCAAGGGGATCATCAGCTTCGAGGAAGCGATGCGGTGCTGCTTGGCCCACTCGTTGACCGCCGGGATGAGCATCGCCACCAGCGGCGTGTTGTTCATGAACGCACTGAGCGTTGCCGTGGGAAACATCAACCGGCTGGTCGCATGAGCCACCGACTTAGCGTGGCCGAAGAGCCGCTCGGCAAGCCACGTAACGCCGCCGGTTTCGATCACCCCTGCGCCGACCACAAACAACAGCCCGATGGTTACCATTCCCTCGTTCGCCAGTCCGGCCAGCGTTTCCCTGGCGTCGAGCACGCCGGTGAGCAGCAGGACCGCAGCCCCGGCCACGAGCACCAGATCGGTGGCCAGGCGCGACGAGGCCAGCAGTCCGAGCACCGCGACGACCGTTCCTAGAGCGATCCACCCTTGAAGCGTCATGTTCCCAGTCCGGACTAGACCCGTTATCTCCCGCCCAAAGCCCCCGCCCGCTGTGACCTGCCATTATAGTCAAACATCCGCTCGGCGGTCCCCCCAAACACGGGCGGGTGGTGCAAACATGCGTCACCCAACGGACCGTGACGCGGTTCCCCGTGTCAACGCGCCCGCGTTGGTGCGTCGGAAGCAGCCGTCCCGTGGCTCGCGGATTCCCGCGGCCATCCCACGGATTCCCGTGGATTTCGGGGTGCGCGACGAATCGCCTGGGACCGATGGATGTCAACAAGCTGTTACCCCACGGCGTCTTTCGTCAATCGCATCGTTTTCGGATTTCGTTCGGCACGCTCGTTGCTAAAGACGTCGGCCGCGTGAACGGATGGTGGGACCGAGAGGATATCAGTCCAAGCCGCGGTCTGGACGCGACCAACGATTGCGGCTCCTTGAGTGCCAACGGTCGCTGCCTAGCGGCCGGGCGATTCCGGAGGAACACGATGATTACGTCGGAAGGTCCGAAGGGCGCAGAGCTGCTCGACCAGCTAGGCAAGTCCGGCGACGGCAAGCCGCCGCTGGGGTGCATGCAATGCGGCCTATGTGCTGCGAGCTGTCCGTTGGGGGAGGCGATGGAGTTTCCCCCGCGCAAACTCATTCTTCAGGCCATGTCGGGAAACCTGGAGAAAGTGCTCCAAAGTCCGTCTCTTTGGATGTGCGTGGCCTGCTACACCTGCTCGCACCGCTGCCCTCGCGACATCGAACTGGCGGACGGGCTGTGGCCGGCGCTGCGTGACCGGGCCATGCAGCAAGGGCTCCAGCCGCCGGCCGAACTCCAGGAGACGTTCCAGAATATCTTCAAGTATGGCAACACGCTGGGCAAATCGCCGCGGCAGCGCATGGATTGGGCCAAGGACCTCGACGTTCGCGTCTTGGACCTCTCGAAGGAGCCGCGTCCGGTTGACGTTCTGTGGCTGGTGGGCTGCTACCCATCATACTACCCGCGCAATCAGGTCGTTGCCCGAGCGTTCGCCCGGATCCTCACCGAATTAGGCGTCTCGTGGGGCGTGTTGGGGACGAAGGAGAAGGCGATCGGCGAATGCGACCGCCTGTTCGGCGAAGAAGGGCTCTTCGAGTCGCTGGTCGAAGAGAACCGCAAGCTTCTGGACAAGCAGGAGTTCGAGAAGCTCGTGGTCCTCGATCCGCACGCGTTCCGGGCCTTGCAGAACTTCTACCCGCGATTCGGCGCCTGGTACCCCGTCGAGCACTACACCACGTTCCTCGCCGACCGGCTGGAACAGCTCACGCCATTGGTGGTCAAGCCGGTGGAAGGGACGGTGACGTACCACGACAACTGTTGCGTGGGCCGGCGTTGCGGGTGCTACGATCCGCCGCGATCGCTTTTGCAGGCGATTCCCGGTCTGAAGCTGGTGGAGATGGCGCGCCATCACGACAACGCGTTGTGCTGTGGTGGCGGCGGCGGCGGCATGTGGCTTGACGCGCACATCGTGGCCCACGGCGGCCAGCGGCTTTCCGACCAGAGGGTCCGCCAGGCGGCCGACGCCGGGGCCAGTACGCTGGCGGTCTCGTGTCCCTACGAACTGGCCCGGTTTGAAGATGCCGCCAAAGTCACCGGCCTTGAGGGACAACT
>CAZFKF010001185.1:0-2359 GCA_964518805.1 uncultured Planctomycetaceae bacterium
CAGCAACCCGACGCGGCGCACACCGGTAGTCACCTACGGCATCATCGCCGTCAACGTCGTGACGTTTCTGTGGATGATTCGCCTTCCGGAAGCTGAGCGCGAGGAAGTGCTGTTCCGCCGCGGGTTTGTTCCGGCTCGCATCGGCCAGTTCTTTCACGGTCGAGTGCTCACCGTCGCAGTGCCCAAAGGCGCCGTGATGACCCCGGACGGGAGGATTGAGCAAGTCGTTGACCAGATTCGGCTGATGCCTTCCACGCGGCAGACGCTTCTCAGCCTATTGACTTGCATGTTTCTCCACGGGGGGTGGATGCACCTGTTGGGCAATATGTGGTTCCTAGGAATCTTCGGTGACAACGTGGAGGACCGCCTCGGTCCGGTTCTGTACCTGCTGTTCTATTTAGGGGGTGGAATTGTCGCCACAGCATGCCAATGGATGGTCTCTCCCAACAGCGGCGCGCCGGTGATCGGCGCCAGCGGCGCCGTCGCGGCCGTCTTGGGGGCCTATGCCATCACCTGGCCTTTTGCCACGGTCCAGACGTTCGTCTTCTTGATCATCTTCGTGACGATCATCGATCTGCCGGCGCTTTTGGTGCTTGGCGTGTGGTTCGTGGGACAGTTGCTCTCGGCGCTGCAGCCCAGCGGCGGCGGTTATCAAGAAGTGGCGTTCTGGGCCCACATCGGCGGCTTCTTGGCAGGACTGGTCCTCATGCCGTGGCTTAGCGGAGACTCGCAGACAGGGTCGCCGCCTCGCTCGACACCGAAGGATGTGATCGACGCTATCGTACTGCCCGACGACCGGCGGCCCTATTGATCCCGCAGAATCGCAAAATCGGCAAGCTGTTTGAGGGTTTCGCGGGCGGGAGTACCGGCGGGGACCTGATCGAGTTCCTTGCGGGCCTGGCGCACAAATCGCATTGCCGCCTGCTGGGCGTAGTTGATGGCGTCGTAACGCTGAAGCCAAGGCAAAAGGGTCTTCGCGCGGTGGTCTTCCGAGCGGCCGAGAATGGCGACGACCTCGGCCCGCTCAGGCGGCGCAAGTTGGCCAAGAAGTCGAATGACCGGAAGGGTCGGCTTCTGCTTGTTCAAATCGGTCCCCAGCGACTTGCCCGCCACGGCTTCCGTACCGCGGAGATCGAGAACGTCGTCGATGATCTGGAACGCTATTCCAAACTGCTGGCCAAAACGCGCGAAGGCGTCGCAGACCTCCGGGTCGGCGCCGGCATGGTGGGCTCCCAGGCGACAGCAACAGGCGCACAGTGCCGCGGTCTTGCCGGAGATGATCTCCAAATACTCCTCTTCGCGAAGATCGAACTCGCCTCGGCTACCCGCTTGGCGCAGCTCCCCTTCGCACATCTTCTCGGTTGCCTCGCTGATGGCCCGCGATGCAAAACTACTCTCCAACGAACTGGCCAGGCACATCGAGCGGGCGAAGAGAAAATCGCCAAGCAGGACGCTGGCCTCGTTGTCCCATCGCGCGTTGACGGTTTCCAAGTGACGGCGCAGGCAGGCTTCGTCGAGCACGTCGTCATGGATCAAGGTGGCGGTGTGCACCATCTCCATGACCGTTGCCAACACGACGTGTTCCCGGGTGGTTTTTCCAACCGCCTTGCCCGACAACAGAACCAGGGCAGGGCGAAGGCGTTTGCCGCCAAGGCGGAAGCCGTGACGGACTAAACGGTCCACAAACGGATGGTCGCTGCGAAGCTCGGCGCGGAGAATCTCCTCGACCTGGTCCAGTTCCTCACGGATCGGCAGGTACAGCTCGCGCAGCCGTTCGGGGGTGGTCTGACAGATGCTCGTCCCCTGACTCATAGATCCTTTCCTGACCGACTTGAAGGCTCACGGATTTCAGGGCCTAGCACTGCCAGCCCCCGCCTTCCCAAACCCCGAACCAAGATCCCGATACACGCTGGCCTAACAACGCTCACTGAGCCCTGCCAAAAGATGGATGGTACTATTGTAATCTGGGAAGTCCATCCGTCGAGGAGGGGGGCGACAGTGGGGGGGGTGGCGCTCGCCGCGGAGCCAAATGGACCAGGGTTCCACGGCCGATCGGGTCGGCAAACTCGACGACACGAGCGGTCCAAACCCCCAGGACCCGCTGCTCGGCTAAGACCTTGCCGTCCAGCAGTTCGGACGGGATTCCACCGAGGTCCGCCAAGCGATGATAGAAGACTCCGTAGCGGCATCCGACTTGGAATCCTTGTCCGCCCCCATCCCAGCCGATCACTAAGATCTGCTTGGCGTTCAACGAGGCCGAAGAACTGCCCACCATCGGGGCTTGAAACGGGGCTAGATTCGGTCCATACACGACCGCCGTCTTCTGGGCCTTCGCTGCCAGTTGCGACAAGAGCGATTC
>CAZFKF010001186.1:0-2359 GCA_964518805.1 uncultured Planctomycetaceae bacterium
CAGACCCTTGCGGGCGCCGTGCGTGGAACTGAAGTATTCCAGCACGCTGAGGCCCTCGCGGAAGTTGGCCGTGATGGGCGTTTCGATGATCTCGCCCGAGGGCTTGGCCATCAAACCGCGCATGCCGGCCAACTGGCGGATCTGCTCGACGCCGCCGCGGGCGCCGGAGTGCGCCATCAGGTAGATCGGATTCACGTAACCGGGCGCGCGGCGGTCGTTCTCCAGTTCGACCATCATTTCGCTGGTGATCTGCTCGCGGGCGTGGGTCCACGCATCGAGCACCTGGTTGTAGCGCTCGCCCTCGGTGATGATACCCCGCTGGTAGAGCTTCAAGATCCGCATCACGTTCTTCTCGGCCGCGACGATGATCTTCGACTTGTTGGGAGGTGTAATCAGGTCGTCGGTGGCGAACGAAAGTCCGCTGCGGGTCGCCTCGCGGAATCCAATCCGGTTCAATTCGTCCAAGATGTCGATCGTGGCCCGTCGCCCGAGGATCTCGTAGCAGTCGGAAATCACCGAGGCCAGGGCCGAGGAACGCATCGGCTCGTTGTAGTAGGGCATGCCTTCGGGGAGCATCATGTTGAAGCTGATGCGGCCGACCGTGGTGTCGATGATCGAGCCGGGGGCGATGTCCGAACGGCCCTTGATCCTGCGCCCGACGGGGAGCTTCACCTTGATCATCGCATGGGTGTCGATCTTACCCAGCGCGTAAGCGAGCTGCACTTCGGAGAAGGAGCTGAAGACCATGTTGTCGCCCTTCTGGTTCTGCAAGGCGACCGTGAGGTAGTAGCAGCCCATCACCACGTCCTGCGACGGGCTGATGATCGGCGCCCCGTTGGCCGGGCTGAAGATGTTGTTGGTGGCCATCAATAGCGTATGGGCCTCGACCTGGGCCTCGATCGACAGCGGCACGTGGACCGCCATCTGGTCGCCGTCGAAGTCGGCGTTGAAGCCTTTGCACACCAGCGGGTGGAGCTTGATGGCGTTGCCTTCGACCAGCACCGGCTCGAAGGCCTGGATGCCCATGCGGTGCAGCGTGGGAGCACGGTTCAAGAGAACGGGATGGTTGCGGATCACCTCTTCGAGGATATCCCACACCTCCTCGTCCTTGCGCTCGAGCATCTTCTTGGCGCTCTTGATCGTGTCCGCGTGCCCGAGCTCCTTGAGCCGCCGGATGATGAACGGTTGGTACAACTCCAGGGCGATCTTCTTCGGCAGGCCGCACTGGTGCAGGCGGAGGCTCGGACCGACGACGATCACGCTTCGGGCCGAGTAGTCGACGCGTTTGCCCAGCAGGTTCTCGCGGAACCGCCCCTGCTTGCCCTTGATCATGTCCGTCAGCGACTTCAAGGGCCGGTTGCTGGAGCCGAGCACCGGACGCTTGCAGCGGTTGTTGTCGAACAGGGCGTCGACCGACTGCTGAAGCATCCGTTTCTCGTTCTTGATGATCACTTCCGGCGCGTTCAGGTCGACCAGCTTCTTGAGCCGGTTGTTCCGGTTGATGATGCGGCGGTAGAGGTCGTTCAGATCGCTCGTGGCGAAGTTGCCCGAATCCAAGAGCACCAGCGGGCGAAGGTCGGGAGGAATCACCGGGATGACGTCCAGCACCATCCACTCCGGCCGGTTGTCGCTGTCGCGGATCGACTCGACGATCTTCAGCCGGTTGATCAAGTCCTTCTTTTTCTGTTTCGAGCTGGTCTCGGCCAGGTCTTTGCGCAACTCCTGGGAGAGTCTCACCAGGTCGAGGTCCATGAGCAGCTTGCGGACCGCCTCGGCGCCCATGTCGGCCTTGAACGACGCGTCGCCGTACTGCTGCCGCGCTTCGCGGTACTCCTGCTCGGTGAGCAACTGCTGCTTCTTGAGCGACGTGGTCCCCGGATCCACGACCACGTAGTCCTGGAAGTAGATGACCTTTTCGAGGCTCGTGGTCTTCATATTCAACAGCGTGCCCAGCCGGCTGGGCATCGCCTTGAAGAACCAGATGTGGACCACGGGGGCCGCCAGCTCGATGTGCCCCATGCGCTTTCGGCGCACGCGGCTGTGCGTGATCTTCACGCCGCAACGGTCGCAGATCATCCCCTTGTACTTCATGCCGCGGTACTTTCCGCAGGCGCATTCCCAGTCCTTCTCTGGACCGAAGATGCGCTCGCAGAACAGACCGTCTTTCTCCGGACGGTAGGTCCGATAATTGATCGTCTCCGGCTTCTTGACCTCGCCGAACGACCAACTGCGGATGTCATGAGGCCTGGCCAGGCTGATCTTCACCGACGCGTAATCGTTGATCCGGTCGTATGAGGTTTCGCCAATACTCACGGAGGGCACTCCTTATCCGAAACGAAAAGGTTCAAGCAGGTCGATC
>CAZFKF010001187.1:0-2357 GCA_964518805.1 uncultured Planctomycetaceae bacterium
GCGAAACGGCTTCATCTACGACGAAACACGAGGCGTGCAGGTCTGGCTCTGGCCCGATGTAGGACCGCCTGCCAACGCCAAGCCAGAACACGCCCCGAAGAGTTGGAACTGGAAACACGCCGATAAGGAAGACGTGTGGAACGAGGTCCGCATCGTCTGCCGGGGAACCAAGATCAAGACGATCATCAACGGGGTGACCGTCGCCGATTACGATGGAAAGGGGCGGCTGGATGACGAGGCGCACCGGACACGCAACGTCGGACTGAAGGGGCACATCGGCCTTCAGATTCACCCTGGCGACGAACTGCTGATTCGGTTCAAGGACATTGAGGTGAGGAAGTTGGACTGAAGGGCGGCATGAAAATCCTCTACCTCCACGGCATGTTTTCGACGCCAGGCGGCATCAAGCCCACGTTCTTGCGGGAGCATGGGCATGAGGTGTTTGAGCCGTCACTGCCACCATACAGCTTTGAGGAATCGCTCGCTAACGCCCAAGAGATGTTCGATATGCACAATCCCAACGTGGTGGTCGGCTCGTCCAGGGGCGGGGCCGTAGCCATGAACCTGAAGGTCGGGGATGTGCCGCTGGCGCTGATCGCCCCGGCGTGGAACTGGCAGCCAGTTCCCAACACCGTGAAGAAGGGGACGATCATCTTGCACTCGCAAAACGACGAGGTGGTGCCTTTTGAGCATACCCGGCAGCTTGCGTGCCGAAGCGGGCTGCCGCAGTGCGATGTGATCGTGGTCGGCGAGAACCACCGGATAAATGATCCAGCGGCATTGGAGGCACTGTTGATGGCAGTGGAGCGAGCGGCCAACAACTACACCCCACGCAAACCCGGCAGTCAGGAAGGGTGAAGACATGCGATCCACCATGCCCTTGGCGGTGGGACTGGTTCTCTATGCTATCCTTGGGATCGCAATCGCCCAAGCAGCCGATACAGCCGCTCCAGCGATCCAGTCCTTCGTCTACAAGAAGACGCCGCAGGCCGATCTGGAACTGTTCGTCCACTACCCGTCCGGCTGGAAGCAGAGCGACAAGCGACCGGCTATTGTCTTCTTCTTCGGCGGCGGCTGGCAGAATGGGAAGATCACCCAGTTCGAGCCGCAGGCCACGCATCTCGCCGGGCGTGGCATGGTTGCTGCCAGGGCCGACTACCGGGTGAAGTCCCGGCATGACGTGACCCCCAAGGAGTGCGTCGAGGACGCCAAGAGTGCCGTCCGGTGGCTGCGGCAGAACGCCGCCACACTCGGCGTCGATCCTGAACGGATCGTGGCGGCAGGCGGTTCGGCGGGCGGTCATATCGCTGCCTGTACCGCCCTTGCACCCGGCCTTGACGCTGAAGGAGAGGATGCGAGCGTCTCCTCGAAACCCAATGCCCTGGTGTTGTTCAATCCGGTACTGCGGTTCAGTGGCATCCCACAGTTGATGGAGCGGATCGACAACGACGAGGCGTTGGGCAAGGCGATCTCACCCACGTTGCACTCGGCAACTAACAGCCCGCCTACGCTCATCTTCTTCGGAACAGCCGACCGGCTGGCCCCGATGGGCGACGAGTTTATCAAGAGGTCGAAGGAACTCGGTCACCGGGCTGAATTGTTCACGGCTGACGGGCAGCAGCACGGCTTCTTCAACCAGAAGCCTTGGTTAGAGAGGACGACGCAGCGAATGGATGAGTTCTTGGTGACGATTGGTTACTTGGAAAAGGCGACCACTTCGTTCAACACGCCAGGCGCTGGCCCGTCATCAGCCGTCTTCGACATCAAGGCCAAGAAGCCTGCCGACCACATCAAGGTGAACGGCGAGAATGATGCAGCCACCATTGACGTTTTGAGCCAGAGCGGGATCGGGGGTGGTACGATCAGCTTAGCGAGCGGGACTTGGCCTACCACCGTGGTTTTGCGCCTTCATCTTCGTGGTTTGGAGTCGGTCGCCGTTTCCAACGGCAGGATCACGCTCAGCGGCTCGGTTCTCAGCCACAGCGGGAATACGAAACGTCTGTCCTTGATCGAGGAGGGAAGAGAGGGAGAGCGGGAGCCGGGTACGGAGATCAAGGTGCTGGATGCCGCAGGGAAACCCGTCCAAGGTCTACCCGGCAAGGGCGGCTATTTCGAGATCACGTTGCCCAAAGTTCTGCTGGAAGGCGAACCCAAGAGCCTGGAACTTCGGTGGATCGACTTCTATCGAGGTTGATGCTGAATCTCGCCATGTTCGAGCACGTCCAGCCGGTGATCGCCGCGTATCCGTCCCGTCCAGCGATGTGCCGGGAATACGATCCTCGTGCCGCAGTGGTCGCCCGCCAAGTCGCCGCTTTGATTTCCGCCCACCTGGCTGAGGCCAGCATCGAGCATATTGG
>CAZFKF010001188.1:0-2355 GCA_964518805.1 uncultured Planctomycetaceae bacterium
GGCGATCTTCATCAAGGTTCCTCCTTCTCGAAGTGGTGAGTTCACGCGACGTTCACGATCTGCTGCACGATCGCAGCAAAGGCGGCGGCGGCCGGGCTGTCGGAGTAGCGCTGGCTGTAGGGGACCCCGGCATCGCCGCACTGGACGATCTGGGGATCAATGGGAACTCGCCCCAGGAAGGGGACGTTCATCTCCCGGGCCAGCGACTCGCCGCCACCGCTCTTGAACAGGTCGATCGTCTCGTGGCAGTGCGGGCAGACCAGCCCGCTCATGTTCTCGATGACGCCGACGACGGGCAGTTCGACCTTCCTGCAAAACGAAACGGAGCGGCGGACGTCGGCCACGGAGATCTCCTGGGGAGTCGTGACAAGGACCGCGCCGGCCGGCTGGCCCACAAGCTGGGCGACCGAAAGCGGCTCGTCGCCCGTGCCCGGCGGGGCGTCGATCACCAGGTAATCCAAAGGCCCCCAGGCCACGTCCTTGAGAAACTGGCGGATAACGCCGTACTTCATCGGCCCGCGCCAGATCACCGCGTCGGTATCGCTCCCGAGCAGAAAACCGATCGACATGACCTTAAGGTCCTCGCCGATCTCGATCGGCACGACCTCCGACTCGTGCAGGACGACGCGTTCCCTGTCCAGGCCCATCAGCTTCGGGATGCTCGGGCCGTGGATGTCCACGTCAAGCAGCCCGACGGACTTGCCCGAGAAGGCCAACGAGGTGGCGAGATTGGCGGCGACCGTGCTCTTGCCCACCCCGCCCTTGCCCGACATGACCAGCAGCTTGTAGCCGATCTGGCACATCTTTCGGGCGAGGGCCTGTCGCTCCTGGAACTGCTCGTCCGATTCGTCGCGCTGCCGCTCCTTCGAGGAGCATTGGGTCGAGGAACAGTGCTCGCAATCCTGTTGCTTCGCGGCCGATTGGCTGAAGAAATCGCGAACGGCCGCCTTGAGCGTGTTCGAGGCCAGCAGCGCACAGTGTTCCGAGTCCTTGGGCAGGCCCCCCAGGGCAGCCAGGATATCGGCTTGCTCGATTCGGGAGGCGTCGCCGACCGGCCGGTGGGCCGCCAACTCCGTGGCCATGCTGCCGGCGGCGCGCGAAGGACCGCAACCGGTGGTCGTGAACCCCAGACGCGCGATCCGCCCTTGGGACACGTCGAGCCAGAATTCCATGGTGTCGCCGCAAGGACCGGTGATCCGCGCATGGCCGTTCCATGCGGACAAGGGGCCGTAGTTGCGCGGCCGTTCGGACCGCTCCTGGACCTGTGGCGACAGTTGCCCCTGAATCGTGAGCTTCAACTCTTCCATCTTTTCACCTGAGAAACCGAAAACCGCCCCTCGTTCACTCCCAGTCCTCTGGTGATACCGCCAACTGGACCAGGCCGCCCGCTTGAGACGCTGCGCTTGATTTCCATCGTTGTTGGACCTGACGCCATATCAGGCGGATCGCCCGGGCCGCGGGGCCTTGGGACGTCTCGACCACGCTCCGGGCAGCGATCTGAGCGCGGGTCACCTCGGGATCGTAGGGCACGCGCCCTATCGGTTCGATCCCCATCGCGCGAGCCGCCGCCTCGATTCGGCCGGCCACCTCTGCGTTGAGATCCGCCTTGTTGATCGACAGGACCCCCGGTACGCCCAACCGAACCGTAAGCTGCGCGATGCGCTCGAAATCGTGGAGCCCGGAAGCCGTAGGCTCGACCACCAGAAGGGCCATGCTTGCGCCGGTGAGCGAGGCGATCACCGGGCAGCCGATGCCCGGTGAACCGTCGCAGAGGATCAGGTCCAGTCGATGTTCTCCGGCGGCCTTCTGCGCAGCTTGACGGATTTGCGTGACCAGCTTGCCCGAGTTCTCCGCAGCCGCGCCGAGTTTGGCGTGGACCATGGGGCCGCAGCGGGTCTCGGAAACGAACCACTGTCCGGCCACGGCGGGTGCGAACTCGATCGCGTTTTCGGCGCAGTAATCGGCGCAGACCCCGCAGCCCTCGCAGCCCAATCGATCGATTCGGAAGGTCCTGCCAATCCGTCCATTGCCCGGGCCATCGAAATAGATGGCGTCGAAGCGGCACAACTCTTCGCACTTGCCGCAGGCGGTGCAGTGGCCGGGCTTGATCCGGGCCTTGCTGCCGCCCAGAAAATCGTTCCGCGACACGACCCGCGGCTCCATGACCGGGTGCAGATCGGCGGCGTCCACGTCGCAATCGACCAGGACGAGCGGCTTGGCGAGCGCAGCCAGAGACGCGACAAGGGATGTCTTGCCGGTCCCGCCTTTGCCGCTTACGACCACGAGTTCCTTCATTGACGTCCTTCACCCCCCAGTCGTTGGAGCAATTCGGCCACGCGATTTCTGAAGGCCGGC
>CAZFKF010001189.1:0-2354 GCA_964518805.1 uncultured Planctomycetaceae bacterium
CCTGGTGAGCTCCTGGCCCTTCTCCGCGAGCTGGTTGAGCTTGTCAACGAACTCGGTCAGTCCACTCAGCAGCCCCGCGAACGGGTTCTTGCGAGAGCTGCCCTCGCCGTCCATCGCCATGCCTTCCTCCACGCGCAGTCGCAACGAGCGGCGCCCGTCCTATTCACTCTGTTCCGGTTGGCGGAGAGGGACAAAGAGAAGTTGCCCCTAAAAGGCCGTCCTCTCGCTCGACCGCGAGAGAAGGGAAGGACGGTTACGTCCCTTGGGCAGGTCTTCAGTTCAGCGAGCTACGATCCTCGTCATCGAAGTCGTCGTCCTCCTCGTCCCCGTCGTCGTCCCCGTCCTCGTCGTCGTCGTCGTCCGCTGGGGCCGTCTCGTCAGGCTCCTCGTCGTCCTCGAGTTCTTCCTCGATCAGTTCTTCCTCGTCGAGTTCCTCTTCGTCGACATCTCCGCCAAACTCTTCTTCGAGTTCTTCATCGAACTCCTCCTCGAAGTCGTCGTCGAAGTCGTCGTCGAAGTCATCTTCATCGAAGTCGTCGAGGTCTTCGTCTTCGTGAGCCGCGACAAGCGTTTGGCCGAACGCGGGACGAGGAAATCGGCTGCCATCGATTGCCCAACTCAACCGTCGAGAACGAACGCCGTGCGGGCCATCCACAGGACCGGCCTCAAACCACATAACCATCGATGTACCTCGCGCAGTTGCTGGAGCGCCGCATCCAGCGGCCTCCCGCATGCAGTAAAAATCAAGAACGCTGTTCTAAAGGAATTCCGGAGAAAGGGGAAGTAGGGCTCAGGTCGTCGGGTGGGACCAAAAAAAAGCGGGCAGGAACATCCGTTGTGAACGACCCTGCCCGCACGGGGGTGAGAAAGCCGAATTTGAGGGTTGGCGGGCAGCATCGTGTTTCGGGATGCGCTGCCATCCTCTAGCGAACTCTAGGCCGAGCGGGCGGGTTGTCAAATTGGACGATTTGGGTGGCATGAACTAGACGAGATCTCTGCGTGAGACCCCTAAAGCCTGAAAGGGGAAGAGACCCTCTGGGACACGGGGCGTTCCGAGCGGCTACGTTTCGGTCGACATAAACTGGCTGACAATCGTCGGTTGTGGCGAACAAACGTCGGTTGTGGCGATCGGGGAGTCTACTCGATACCAGACGTCCGATGCGGCCTTTCCATCGCTGGATGCGTCGGGAGAGTCCTTCTTTTCAATCGCTTCCAGATAGGCAAGAACTTCAGCATTGTTCGGTTCTAGGCTCGCCCATCGGCGCAACACGGGCTCGACGGCCGTAGTCTGGCTTGCGGCAAGAAGTGCCACCGAAAGCCAGCGCAGGCAGATCGGGTCTTCGCACCCTTCGATATAGGCACTCTGTAATAACGCGAGAGCTGGGGTCCATTGCCGACTCGCGGCGAGGCAGGCTCCTCGAATTGCGTTGGCGAGGGATTCTCGGCCCCGTGGTGCCAGGTGGGCCACGTCTGCGGCTGCGATGGCCTGCTGGCTGTCCCCGTGCTTAATATGAAGGTCGACCAGTTGCCGCCGCAGCCGCTTGGCGTCGGGGTGGCGTGCCAGCGCCTTCTCAAGTTCTGACTGGGCCGCCGAATCGTCGCCGGTGAGTTGCAGCGTGGCTGCCAGACAAGCTGCGGCTACCTGATCCAAGTCCGCAAGGTGCCAGGTCTCCAATTCGATGCGACCGAAATCCAACGCGGCCCGATACGCCCGAATCGCCAGGTCAAGCCGGTTTTGGGCCTGCAGGTAGGTGCCCATCGCGCACAGCAACTGAGCGTCGAGTGGAAACACTTCCAGCGCCTCCTGGCAGAGCGCCAGTTGACGGTCGGCATCGCCCGAATCCTCGCCGAACGTCGCAAGCATGCCGTAGTAGCCTTGAAGCATCTCCAGGGAACCTCGGGCCGCTATGCGGACGACCTCCGAATATGCCTGCCTGGCCAGCGGCCGGTCCTCCAAATCCAGGGCGGCATCCCCCATGGCCATCAACACGCGGAGGGACGGAGTCCTGCCGACGTGGTTCTCCAGGGATACCAGATCGAGGGTGTGCCACGCCCGGGCCGATTTCCAGCGAACGTCGTGACAACGCGGGTGACGCAAAATTCGCCCGGGCGCCAGCGCCGTGTTCATGCCAGCCTGCTGAATCGAGGGCTTGAGGGTCTCCGCAACCCGTCCCTCGAATCGTAGTTCTGGCCGGTTAGGAACCAACCGTATCAAGGCAGCCTGCTCGGCGGAGCCCGATGGCGGCAAGGCAGGAATCTCGATCGTGACTCCGTAGGCCGTGTCTCGATCCGCAGCAGCGTCCACCAGCCTCCGCAGGTCGGGCCAAGTCGCATCGTCGACGCGTTCACCAGGC
>CAZFKF010001190.1:0-2350 GCA_964518805.1 uncultured Planctomycetaceae bacterium
AAGAGACATGCCTCAAGATCGGGCATTTTCCCATCGCAATTAAACTATTTTACCCAACCCGCAAACTTGCGGGTGAGTTTATACGCCGCCACTCCATTCCGCTAGATCGGAAGAAAAGATTAACTTCCTTCAAATTCCGTGATTTCTAGACGCCACGCCATTCTAAGGCCATAATGCCCTCCTATGCAGCACTTCAGACACGAGAATCTGAGCCACGACCCCATTCACGGGTACATTCGTTTCACCTCTACAGCGGGAATTCCCGAAGGCGAGGTCGCCGAGCAACAGATTATCGACCATCCCTGGGTCCAGCGTCTGCGTCAGATCCACCAGTTGCAGACGGCCTGGTGGGTCTTTCCCACGGCCGAACACACGCGATTCCAGCACGTTCTGGGGGTCATGCACCTCGCCAGCGAGGCAATCAAACGGCTCTATCCGAGCCTTCACGACGTCTGCCCCGACGTACCTAGTTTGGCTTACGTCGAATCGCTGATGCGCATGGCGGCCCTTCTACACGACGTGGGCCACGGGCCGTTTGGACACTTCTTCGATGTCCATTTCCTGGCCGACTACGGACTGACCCACGAGACGCTCGGCGGGCACATCATCGAACACGAACTGGGCGACCTGCTGCGGCGCGTTCGCCGCAATCCCAACGGCGAGTTGGCCGGCCACGAGGTGCTCGATCCTCGGCAGATCGCCCTGCTGATCCGGCGTCCGGCAGAATCGCACCAGGAGCATCTGCCGCGCTGGCTTGCGCTGTTGCGGAGTCTGTTCAGCGGCCTGTACACAGTCGACAACATGGACTTTGTGCTCCGCGACGCCTACATGTCGGGCTATACGCTCAGGGCCTTCGACCTGGAGCGGCTGCTGCACTACAGTTTCTACTCCGATCGCGGGCTGACGATCCACGAGCGCGGCCTGTCGACGTTGGTGCGGTTCATCAGCGTCCGGGCCGATCTGTTCCGCACGGTCTATTTCCATCGCACCGTGCGTTCGATCGATCTCTCGCTGGCCGAAGTGTTTGTCGACAGCAAGCACCATTTGTTTCCGGGAAATCCGTTGGAGCACCTGGACGACTATCTTGCGTTTACGGAATGGGCGCTGTTGGTCCGCGTGGCCGAGTGGGCCCGCTCGCCGGACGCTGCGCTGCGCGAGTTGGGACTGCGCTGGCGCGACGTGCTGAATCGCAGGATCCGCTGGAAGATGGCCTGCGAGCGGGTCGTGTTCTTCGAGCCAGGGGCCACCGAACAGACCAGCGTGTTCAGCGACGAGGCCCTGTTCGAGGCCGCGATCCGCCGGCGCCTGCCGCAGGGCTTGCGCGACTTGCCGCTGCGGTTTGATCCGCCGCGCCACGTACACCGGCCGGGCACCAGGGCGCCGGCGGCCGGTCAGAACTACCTGTACGATCCGGCCACCGAACAGATCCGCAGCCTCGACGACCGCGAACTGTTCCGCCAGATCCCGGTCAGTTCCCGGATCTGCCGCATCTATGCCCTCGACAACCGTCATAACATCGATGTAACGCGGGCCATGGACGACCTGCTGGGCGGAAGCCGTGCTGACGATGCGACGAACATGTGAGCTGAAAGGCCGGGAGTCACGGGCTAGGGATTGGAGACGGAGTTGGAGGGGAGCGTTCGTGATCCAACGCCGTGAGGACGGTGTCGATGGGCCTGACATCACTTTTTGTTGTGCTCGCCGCGATGGAGTCTTGGTGGTCCCTCGCGCCCTACTGGGGCCCCATCATGCTTGGCCTTCAGGCCGCCTGTGCCGTCCACGCCTTGAAGACCGGCCGGGCGTACTACTGGCTTTGGATCATCTTGATCTTGTCAGGGTTGGGGTGCTTGGTCTATTTCCTCGTGGAAATCCTCCCCGATCTCCGCGGCCAAAACGGTGCGGGACGCATGGGGGCGTCGATCCTCTCGGGATTCGCGCCGGGGAGGAGCATCCGCACCCTGGAAGAGGAACTCGACATCGCCGACACGGTGAAGAACCGGATGCTCTTGGCCCGGGCCTGTGCCGAGGCGGGCCGCTTCGACGACGCGATCCGGCTTTACGGAAGATGCCTGGAAGGCATCCACAAAGACGACCCGCAAACGATGCTCGAACTCAGCCGGGTCTACTTCGACAAAGGCTCCCCCGCAGAGGCACGGGAGTCGCTGCATCGGCTGAAGACGATTCATCCGAACTACCGGCCTGTGGATCGCGACCTGCTCCTGGCTCGCACCTTGCACGCCCTCGGACAATCCGGCGAGGCGTTGGAGATCTACGCGCCCCTATCGCGGCGCTATCCGGGCGAGAAGGCGCGATGCCGTAGGCCAGATAACCGAGGACTTGGATCTTGCCG
>CAZFKF010001191.1:0-2349 GCA_964518805.1 uncultured Planctomycetaceae bacterium
GTGAGATCGACAACGCCCATTACACCACCAGCGACCCGCAGACGATCATCCAGGCCGTGGCCGGCGGCCTCTGTGGCGAAAGGACTGGCTCGATTGCCTTGGGCTTTGACGAGGACGAATACGAGAAGGCCCGCGAGGATCATGCGGCGCGCGTCAAGCGGATCGCCGAGTCCCAGGGCATTGGTGACGGCGAGGGCGACCCGGCGGCGCGGGGTCTGAAAGACCTGTCCGCTAGTCCGAACGCAGGGAAGGAGGAGAAGGCGGCCAGCCGCAACACCGATCTGCAAGACACCACGGCCCCGCGCGTTCGCGGCAAGGGCCGCTTCTCAGGAGAATAAGCCATGCTGGTTGACGTTGTTCAAGAATCCCGGCCGGAGTTCCGCACGGGCAGCGGCGTGGTGGGCACCGACGTGGCGCGCCTCGGTTCGGCCAGCGCGCGTCAAACCGTGACGCTCACGGACGTGACGGCCGGCAGCTTCAAGCTGGGTGTCGGGGGTGTGGAGACGGCTCCTATCGTCTTTGATGCGATTGCTGCCGCCGTGCAGACGGCCTTGGCAGCGATCGTCGGTGCGGGCAACGTCGCCGTTTCTGGCGATCCCGGTGCATGGGTCGTGGACTTCACAGGCGCATTGCGGTGGCAACTTATCGCGGCCATGACGGCAGTAGACGTGGACCTGGAAGGGGAAGGTCACGCCATCGCAGTAACGGTCAACGAGCGCGGACACGCCGTCGGCTGGGAAGTGAAGAAATATGTCATGCTCCGCGCCAACGGGGCGAATACCAGCGTCATTATGATCGGCCACACGGCCGCCGAGGCAGGCGACGGCTTCATCCTGTCCGCCAGCCAGCAAAGCCCGCCGATCTACGTGGACAACCTAAACAAGCTGTACGTCGTCGGCGGAGCGGCGGACCAAGGCTATTCGTGGATTGCCTGCTAAGGGAGGCGTTTCATGCCTATCGACGCCACCTTTTACGGCACGTTGGACGAGGCCGATGAATACTTCGCCAACCGGCTCCACGAAACGGCGTGGACAGAGGCATCGGCGAACGACCGGCGAAAGGCGCTGATCGCCGCCAGAGGCATCATCGACGCTCTGAACTACAAGGGCACGAAGGCGAGTGTTTATACGCTCTTGCAAGCGAACCCATCCGCTTCGCAGGACGAGATCAGGGCAGCCGAGGCAAGCCAGGCGTTGGAATTCCCGCGCGGGGCCGACACTGTGGTTCCCGAGGCCGTCCGAGTGGCCTCTTACGAGATCGCTTATGCGCTGTTGGACGGCAAAGACCCCGAGGTGGAATTGGAGAACCTGGCCGTCAATGCGATGGGTTATGGGGCGGTGAAAACCAGCTACGAGCGGTCGCAACTGCCCATCGAGCACATCATCCATCTGGTGCCGAGTTCTGCCGCGTGGCGATTGCTCAAGCCTTTTCTGCGCGACTCGGACGCCCTGAAACTGTCACGACTGAGCTAGGGGCGTTCCCTGCTCCCTTTTACCGGCCCACTGCCGGGGTCAGACCCGCTGAATACCGGAATGACGCGGATCGTCTGTTACAAGTTTCCTCTCCGGGTGTAAGGAAGTTGTTGCATGTCCATCTCTCTGTATCTGGCGCGTCCGTGGGTCTCTTGTTTCGAGGGTGAGGATGATGCAGCGAAGGCCGCCGCTGAGAAGGCCGCAGCCGAGGCGGCTGCCGCTTCTGCTACCGCTGCCGCTGGCAAGGCGTTCACCCAGGAAGACGTGAACCGGATCGTGGCCGCCGACCGTCGCAAGCTGGAAGAGGCGTTGAAGAAAACCGAGAAACAGTATCAGGAGTTGCTGGCCAGCCAGAGCCTCACCGAGCAAGAGCGGAAGGCCCTGCAAGCGAATCTGGAGATGGTGCAAGGCCAACTGCGGTCGAAGGAAGAGCAGCTTCTTCTTGAAAAGAAGCAGTTGGAGGAAACCTACGCCGGCAAGTTGCAGGAGGTCGAAAAGAAGGCGTCATTCTTCGAGACGCTGTACCGTGACTCCACCATCGACCGGGCACTCCAAGACGCCGCCGTCAAGCACGAGGCGTGGAGTCCTTCCCAAGTCGTCACCTTGCTTCGCGGGCAGACGAAGATGTTGGAGGAAACGGACCCCAGGACCGGCAAGCTGACCGGCAGGTACAAGCCGGTGGTCGAGATGCAGGCCCTCAACACGACAACGGGCGAGATCGAAACCAAGACGTACACGCCCGAGGACGCCGTGAAGAAGATGAAAGACACGCCCGACACCTGGGGCAATCTCTTCCGCAGCGGCGTGGTTTCGGGCATCGGCGCGGGAACGGCGACCGGCGGCCTCATGCCGGGTCAAGGCGGCAAACTGGATGCGG
>CAZFKF010001192.1:0-2349 GCA_964518805.1 uncultured Planctomycetaceae bacterium
AATGGAGTTGCTACAATTAACGGAATTTTATCTGATACATATATAATAACAGCACCCCGGCCGCTCCTACACGTCGGTCGGGAGACTTTCCCAGGATGAGTCACGCCCTCCACCTTCGGGTCAGACTCCCAGGCGGCGCGGCGCTCAATCCGGATTATATAAACATATACCCCAAACCGGGAAATGTGGGGCAAAATCTGTCGAATTGTGATCGACTCATACACTTTTCGATCGGCGAAGCATCCCCGGGTGAACCGATGTCGCGGTAGAGACTTCGCGTCTTGCGCATTTTGACGATTATGCAGGCCGAGGATGCGAGACGCGGTAATCTCTTAGGGGGTGGATTGTCACCGCCCGTCTTGGCCCGCATAATCCTACCTGTCGCCGAGACGCCGCTCGAAATGGTCTTCACCAGGGGTGGATCATGGGAATCTGGAAGCGGACGAGAGTGTCGTTGGGGTTCAGCAAGCCCGACCTCTGGCGCCAGCCTCCCATGTTTCGGCTTCGCCTGGCGAAGGACTACTTGCCACGTTTGGCATTCGGCGTGGGCATCGGCTTGGCGGTCAACGGTCCCTTGCTGGGCATCATGTTGGCCTCCGCTCCACCGAGCGAAGTGGGCAAAGCCCTGCTCTTGGGGCTGGCGACGGTCGCCGTGTTCAGCGTGCTGGGTTTCATTTGGCGCGATGCGGTCGTGGTGACCGTTGCCCTGGAGGATGCTGGCATTCGGCGCAGAAGCAAGCCGCTACTGGTCAACCACTTCGGCGTCCGCAATCGGGAGGACTTCTGGGATTACCGAGGCATTGCCGCATGCGGTATCGTGCCGGCCAGTGCACTCCAAACGAGCTATTCGGTCCTCGTGATCGGTTCGCAGTTGCACCTGATCGCGATGGGTATTCCCAACGACGTGGACGTGCAGGAAGTCGCTGCGCGACTTTCGTCGCGGGGCATGAAGGTTCAGATGCTTCAGCGTCTGCCTGCGCAGGCCCGCCCGGCAAACAGTGTGAGCCGCAAGGGCTACGTCACCGCGGCGATTCTGGGGGGGATTGGTGTTCTCCTGGTGTGCATCGGCGGCGCGGCACGTTCGGCCATTCACCGTGCCAGGGCGCGCGTCGACCTGGCGGACGTCGACCGGGTGGTGCAGAGCGTCAAGTCCGGCACGGCCCTGCGCGAGTTCGCGGTGCCGGGCGACAACGGAGTGACCAGGGCGAGAATCTCGCCCGATGGCCGATGGGTTTGGGGACTGACCGCAGCCGCCAAGAAGCACCTGATCTGGAACGACGGGCAGGACGCTCCCGCGGGCGAACTCGCCATCAAGTCGCCGGGCCAGGCGGACGCCACGTTCACGTCCGACAGCCGCCGGATCGTGGTCTGCGCGGACCAGGTGGCTCACGTCTGGCAACTCCAGCCCATCGAGGCCGTGAAGCAAGTGCCGTTGAAGGAACAACCCGACGCCTTCACCCTGTCTCAGGATGGGAAGTCGTTGGTCTCTGTGACGATCATCTCCGTTCGCGTGTACGACCTCGAAAGCGGCAACGTGGTTCGAGGGATCAAGCTCGCGCCGAACGCCATCACGTGTGTCACCTTGTCCGCGGACGACCGGTCGGCCTTTATCGTCGGCCAGCAGCGCATCCTTTCCGCCGACCTCCACGACGGGACGGTGGCAGAGCTTCTGGCATACCCGCCGCGGACCGCCTATCTTTTCGGAGCGATTTCACACGGCGGAGCCTGGGCGGCCATGCAGGGCCTCCAGGGGACCGACGTGTACGATCTCGCGGCAAAGAAGAAGCGAACCACCATCGCCGCAGGCCTGTCGGCGATCTTTCCTCCGATCACCGCGGATGGCTCAAGGGTCGTCGGGGCGTCCATGAACGCGGTCAGCATCTGGGACGTCGCCTCAGGCAAGCCGACGGCCAAGTTTCCTGCGCCGAGCATGATGCAGCCCGTGCTTTCGGCCGGCGGCGAACGGCTAATCGGTCATAGTCCCGCCGTGGCCAAAGTCTTCCTCTGGGAGATGCCCAAGTAGCGTCATCCGCGGAGAAAGTCGACGGGCTGATACGTCGCGCCCAACACGGCGCGGCTGTCGATCTTGAGCCAGCGGTCCAGCAGCGTGGCGTAGACGCGGCGGAAGTCGGTGTGGGCCCGCTGACCGCCGCCCTCCAGATCGTCCAGGGCCGGGTGCTTCCCGATCAGCCCGCCTCGCACCTTGCCTCCGGCGATGAACAGCGGCTGAGCCGAGCCGTGGTCCGTGCCGCGGCGGCCGTTTTCGGCGACCGTGCGCCCGAACTCGGAAAAGGTCATCAACAGCACGCGGTCGAGTAGATTGTCGCGTTTCAGGTCCATCACGAAGGC
>CAZFKF010001193.1:0-2342 GCA_964518805.1 uncultured Planctomycetaceae bacterium
CGCCGGTCCCCTGCGGTTGGAACTGCGCGCGGCCCTCTACCGGGCGGCGCAATCGCACCGCAGAGTCGTCCGCGAGAACCTGCCCTTGGAGTCGGACGACCGTCTCCATCAAGTCCGCCTCACGGTGCGCCCCCTGCCGGGGATGAGTCAGGACTCGGGTCTGTTCGCCGTGATCCTCCAGGATGTCGACGCGCCGAGACTCGTCTCGGAGGAAGACGCGGCCTCGCCCATGCCCGAGGAACCGATCGTCCAGCACCTCGAAAGCGAGTTGCGCATCGCCCGCGAGGATCTGCAAAACGCGGTCCAGGACTTGGAATCTGCCAACGAGGAGCTCAAGGCGTCCAACGAGGAACTCCTCTCCACGAACGAAGAGCTCCAAACGGCCAACGAGGAGCTTCAGACCTCGAAGGAGGAGCTTCAGTCGCTCAACGAAGTCCTGGAGACGGTCAACGCCGAACTGCACACCAAGGTCCACGAGTTGAACGCCGCCAACAGCGATCTTCAGAACTTGATCGCCGGCACCCAGATCGCCACCGTCTTTCTCGACCGCGACCTGCGGATCAAGAAGTTCACGCCGGCGGCCACGGCCCTGTTTTGTCTCCTGGAGAGCGACGTCGGCCGGCCGATCAGCCACCTCACGCCGCGGTTCCTCGACCGACACCTGTTCGACGACATCCGCCGCGTGCTCGACGGCCAACCCGCGGTCGAGCGCCAGGTCCACAGCGACGACGGAAAGTCGTGGTTCATCCTCCGCACGCTGCCTTACCGTTCGCTGGAGGGCGCCGTCGTGGGGGTTGTGATCACGTTCGTCGACGTGACGCCGCTGAAGCGGGCCGAAGAGATCGCCCGGCACCATGCCGAACAGCGCCGTCTGGCCATGGAAGCCGCGACGATGGGCTCCTGGGACTACGATTTCGCCAGCGGCGAAGTCCTGTGGGACGCCGCCTGCTGCCGCCTGTTCGGCCTTCCGGAGACGCAAACAGTCGCCTACCAGGCCACGACGTTCTGCATCCACCCCGACGACCGCCGTGCGACGGACGAAGCCGTGCGTCGGGCGCTCGAGGGAGTCCATGACGGAGCCTACGACCACCAGTTCCGCGTGATCTGGCCCGACGGCTCGGTGCACTGGTTGTCGGGGCACGGGCGCGTGTACTTCGAGGGCGAGGGCGCCCAACGGCGGCCCGCGCGATTCATCGGCGTCACGATGGACATCAGCGAGCGCAAACTGGCCGAAAACCAACTGGCCTACCTCGCATCCTACCCGGAGCGGAACCCGAACCCCGTGACCGAAGTCGATCTCGACGGGAACATCCGCTACCTGAATCCGGCCTCGCAACGCCTTTTCCCGGGCATACGGCAGCAGGGATTGCAGCATCCGTGGTTCGCGGGTTGGCCGATCGCCGTGAGTTCGCTGTGCGCGCAACAGGCCGTGACCCCGGTGCGCGATGTGGTGATCGGCGACCGCATCTACCAGCAGTCGTTCTATTGCGCCGAGCAGGACCGGATCGTTCGGGTCTACGGCCTGGACGTCACCGAACGTTATCGGGCTGAAGAGGCGATGCGTGAAAGCAGCACGCGTTTGCAGACCATCGTCAACAGCCTCAGCGAAGGATTGGTGGTCGCCGATCTCGACGGACGGCTGCGCGAATGGAATCCCGCGGCGCTAGAGATGCACGGGTTCTCGAACCTTGAGCAGGCGCGGCGGCATCTTTCGGATCTTACCGAGGTGTTCGAGCTTTCGGCCGACGACGGCACCATCCTGCCGCTGGACGAATGGCCTCTTTCGCGGATACTCCGTGGTGAGGAACTGCGCGATTGGGAAGTCTACATACGCCGCCTGGACGAGGACTGGCAGCGCGTGTTCAACTATGGCGGCACCTTGATCCGCGACTCCCAGGGCCAACCGTGGCTGGCGATGGTCACCATCGAGGACATCACGGAACGCAAGCAGGCGCAACTGGCCATCCAAGACAGTTGGAACCGCCTGGCGTTGGCGCTCGAATTCGCCAAGGCGGGCACTTGGGAGTGGGACCTGCAAACCAACGAGAACGTCTGGTCCGAAGAGACCTGGGGACTCTACGGCCTGACCCCCGGCGAGGTCCGGCCCTCGTACGAGGCGTGGCGAAGCACCGTGCATCCCGACGACCTCGCGCACGTCGAGCGCGCGGTGCAGGCAGCCGCGCGCAACGGGGTCGAATTGAACGCCGAATGGCGCGTGCGCGAGCCCTCGGGCAAGGAGCGGTGGCTGATGTCGCGGGGGAAGCCGTTGCGCGGCGCCGGCGGCCAGCCCTTGCGATACCTGGGGATCGTGATCGACGTCACCGATCGCCGGCGGGCCGAGG
>CAZFKF010001194.1:0-2342 GCA_964518805.1 uncultured Planctomycetaceae bacterium
TCTACAGGTGGGCTTAAAATCTCAAGGTAGCAGAACTTTTGAGGGGGGTGGTGGTTGACCTGGCGGGTTCTTTCGGACATGAACTGAGAAAAGGCTGGCAGGGGCTGGATTTTATCAGGTTTATCTGTCATAATTCCGTTCCATGGAAAACCCCGAGGCAACGCCTAGGGAAAACACTGATGGAGGGGTGGAGCCCGTTCAGCCACGATAGGGTTCTTAGAAGAACAGCGCTCTGGATTGAGACGAACGAGGCAATGTGATGCACACCGATTATCTCAACCCCGTCTTGCGGCAACTCCGCGATCAGTTGGTCCGGTTCACTCCCAAAGAGAAGAAGCTTGAGCAGATCGACCAAGCAGAACGCCTCCTTGGGGAATTGAAGAGCGACCGGGAATACAGCTACGAATACCTTTGTTTCCGGATCACGAAGTACCGGCCGGAGTCCTATCCCGACTTGCGGCTCTCCGGCAAAGAGGCACGGCACGACTTGCGGCTGTTCGTCGAGGATTTGTCCGATTCGGCCAACGTGTCGGCCGAGGACGTGGGGGAAAAGGTCTTGACGGTTGAGGAGATCAGCAGGCAGTTCCGCGTTTCGACGAAGACGATTTCCCGCTGGCGATGCCAGGGGTTGGTGAGCCGCCGATTCGTGTTCGACGGTCGGAAACGAGTTGGCTTCCTGGCCAGTTCTGTGGAGCGTTTTGTGGAAAAGAACCAAGAGCGGGTGCGCCGAGGAGCGCAGTTCAGTCAATTGACGTCCGATGAACGCCAGCGGATCATCGACCGCGCTCGTCGGTTGGCCCAGGCCGGGGGTTGCCCGTCCGAAGTCACGCGGAGGTTGTCGCGCACCAGCGGCCGGAGCGTCGAGACGATCCGGTACACGCTGAGGCAGTTCGACCAGGACAATCCTGCGCTGGCGATCTTCCCCGATCACACGGGGCCGCTCCGCGAAGAGACGAAGCGGAAGGTGTACCAGCAATACCGTCGCGGCGAGTCGGCCGAGACCTTGGCCCGGCGTTTTTGCCGCACGAAGACGAGCATTTACCGCATCATCGGCGAGATGCGAGCCAAGCGGATTCTGGAACTCCCGCTGGAGCACATCCCCAACGAGAACTTCGCAAAGATACGCAACGAGAAGCAGGAGCGAGAGATCCTCGGGCCCGTGCCCGCCGGCGAGCCGTTGCCCAAGAAGCCTCGGCTCCCCAGCGGATTGCCTCCGTATCTGGCAAGCCTCTATGGGGTGCCTCTTCTCACTCGCGAGCAGGAGGTGCATCTCTTCCGCAAGATGAACTACCTGAAGTACAAGGCGAGCAAGCTTCGCGAGCAACTCGATCCCTACCGATCCAAGAGCGGTTTGATGGAGCAGATCGAGAGACTTTATGACGAGTCGGTTTCGGTGAAGAACGAGATCATCTCGGCGAACCTGCGGTTGGTGGTTTCGATTGCGAAACGGCATGTGGGCCCGGGGGAGAACTTCTTCGAACTGGTGAGCGATGGGAATATCTCCCTGATCCGTGCCGTGGAGAAGTTCGATTTCGGCCGGGGAAACAAGTTCAGCACTTATGCGAGTTGGGCGATCATGAAGAACTTCGCCCGGACGATTCCCGATGAGCACCGTCGCCGCGACCGTTTTCGCACCAGCCATGGCGAGATGTTCGGCAGCACGGAGGACGTGCGCACGGATCAGTACGAGTTGGAGACCGCCCAGTCACAGCGCGAAAGCCAGATCGGGAGAATCCTCGATCGTTTGGACGAGCGCGAGCAGAAGATCATCATCAGTCGCTTCGGCTTGAGCCCGGGCCACGAACCGCTTACGCTCAAGGAAGTCGGTGCGGAAATGGGGGTTACCAAGGAGCGGATCCGCCAGATCGAGGCCCGGGCGCTGAGCAAGTTGCGCAGGGCGGCGCAGGAGGACAAGATCGAGGTTCCCGAGCCCGAATAGTCAGCCGCGTGCTTGTTCCGTCAGGGCCGTCGTTCTGGGACGCTGGTCCTTGGGATCTTCTCGCGAAATCCAGACTGGCCGGTTCCGGTTCATCCGTCTCCTGTTAAGCGCAAACGGCCGCGTAGAATCTGCGGTCGTGTGCTGACCCTTTTGTGGGGGGAAAGGACGCGGAACCGCGAATTGGAACCCTGTTTTTCCTCTCCATCCGCCTTGCATGGTTAGGCGAGACGGTTATATTTAATGATTCGCGTGGCGGAAACGGCCTCCGCGGCGGGGACATTGTTGTCTGAGGTCGACGTCGCCGGCTGGCCGATGCAGCGAGGGGATGTTGCGTTGAGCCAATGGTTTGGCTAGCGTAGCTCAACCGGCAGAGCAGCTGATTTGTAATCAGCAGGTTGTGGGT
>CAZFKF010001195.1:0-2341 GCA_964518805.1 uncultured Planctomycetaceae bacterium
TTCGCGCACGAGTCCTTCGTTGGCCTCGGATGAGCCTGCGGCGCTCGCACGGTAGGTGTGTCCGCTGCCGACGACGTAGCTGATGCGGTTTTCGTGGCCGTTGATGGCGAATTCGTTGCCGGCGGCCAGGGCCCGGCACTGGTCGCGGATCTCGGCAAGTTGCTGCTCGCTGGCGAACGGCACGCCCGCCGCCGCGGAGCCGACAGCGCTGCCCACCGCCGCCCAGCGCGTGCCGTCGACGTCGTAGAAGGCTTCGGCCGGGTCCACGGCGTTGTCCCAAAGGTCCTCGAACACTTCGAGCAAGTGTTGCTCCAGGCGCGATGGATCGCGGTCGGACGCACGCCCCGGCGTCGACTCGTGGGGACCGGTGGGTTCGGAATGAAGTTCATCGTTGGCGATCATGACGGACTCCTTCTGTGGTGGTGCGATGGAGCAATTCAGGGCCGACGCGCCGTCGGCCGCGATACCGACTCAAGTTGGAAACGTAGTTCGCTCTCCCGTTCGATGGGAGAAGGGGAGTTCGCAATGGCGGGCCCACTCCGCTGTAGGCCGCCCTCACCCCCGGCCCCTCTCCCGTCCAACGGGAGAGGGGAGACGGCGTGATTTGTGTTTCATTGGCCTCTCATCCCTCGCCTCTCATCCCTCCTCCACCCACAATCGGTTTCCCAGTCCGTCGGGCGGGGCGCGGCTTTCGAGCAGTTCGGCTGCCAGTCGCAGCGCCATCTCGGCGGCGTCGGGGCCGTCGTCGTGGTCGCCGACGGGAAACGTGCGGAGTTGTTCGACGAGCAGTCGCGTGGACGGCGACCTGCTCTTGAATCGCAGGCGGCGGCTTGCCAAATAGGGGCCCAAGCGGCGGATTCGCACCAGCTTGTTGACGCGATTGTCCAGGAGCGAAGGCCGCGCCCCCAGGATTCCTTGCCGCGAAAACTCGGCCTCAAACTCGGACCCGAGAAGCTCCTGGAACTGGTTGGCCTCGATGCCGAAGGCGTCGGGCTGAAACCGGCGCAGGAGTTCGACGCCGTCGGCCACCATCTGCGAGGTCGGGCGGCGGGCCAGGTCCGCCTCGAGATAGAGCACGCCGCCGCGGTCGACGCCGAGCATGACGTACGCCGAATAGTCGCTCCGCCGCGAGTCTCTCCCCTTGCTGGGATCGAGGGCGATGGTCTTGGCCACGAGTTCCACGGGCCAGTCGTCGAACCAGACCGTCTCGTCGAAATACGACTCGGGCCACTCGCACAACTCCGGCTGGATGGGCGAGTTCTGCTTTTCGCGCTCGAAGGCCCCGCGGCCGCTTTCGACGCGCATGCACATCAGGGCGTACAGGTCCTCTTGCTCGGGCCAGAGGACCGCCGCCCCCTCGTCCATCTCGGCCCGGTGGGTTTCGTAGAACGACCGCGCGCTCTGCCGGGCCGACCGGTCTTCGGGATCGGCGTAGATTTCTTCCCATGCTTCCCACAGCGCCATTTGCTTCGGCCATCGCACGACGGCCTGAAAGACCCGCGAGGTCCAACCGGGCGTCTGGTGGAGCTGCACGGCCAGGGCCTCGCGGTGCAGGGCGGTGGCCAGGTGGACGATGTTGGTGCGCGGGGTTCCGGCCTTGAGCAGCGTTCCGTGGAACCAGGTTCGCGAGCGTTCGCGCTGGAGGGCGGAGAGCATGTGGGTGTCGTTTTCCAGGTCGTCGCAGAGGATGAGCGTGGGACGGTTCTCGCGATGACGGCGGCCGCGGATCCCCTGCCCGGTGCCGAAGGCTTCGATGCGCACGCGGTTGCGGAGCTGGACGGCGCCGGCCCGCCACACCGGCCCTTTGCCCACGGCCGCGGGATACTCGGCGGCCAATTGGGGGTTTTCGAGCAACTCGGTCTTGATGTTTTCTAGGTGCGCATGGGCCTGGCGCCGGGTATCGGAGATGATCCACACGTAGGGTTCGGAGGCCTCGACGGCCGTGCGCAGCGCGTAGGCCAGGGTTCCGAGCGTCGACTTGGCCCCGCCCCGCGGCCCCAGCACGTTGAGTTTTATGCCGCGCTCGCGCGCCATGGCGTCGAGCCGGGCGGCCAGCCAGACGTGCATCCGCGAAGGGGGCTTGGCGAAATGCTGCGGCAGCATCCGCTGCCCCCAGTCGAGGAGCCTCAACGGGCCGGCCCGTGCGGCGGCCAGGCGGCGCGCTGTGCCGTGCCCTGCGGCCAAATGGTCGCGGAACGACCGCAGCAAGTCGGCCAGCCATGGCGGCGCGACGCCCCGGCCGAACCAATCCGTGTCATGCGCCATCATCACGCTCGGTCTCCGCGGGGCGGACGGGCAGGTCCGGTCGGATTCGGGCCAGCAAGCGGTCGACCGACTTGAT
>CAZFKF010001196.1:0-2339 GCA_964518805.1 uncultured Planctomycetaceae bacterium
CCCCGGCTCGGGGCAGCCGAAGTGCTTGTCCAGCGCCCGCGTATAAACGATGTCGTCGCTGGCGTACTCGCGGGCGTCTTCGCGGGTCGCCCAGTGATGGATGAATTGCCGGATCACGCCGGGCCAGGCGTATTTCGTGACCCGCTTATCCCCCTCGCCGTCTGTCTCGATGGCCCAGCCCTTGTCGGGACTCGACACGGCCAGTGCCGTGGGAGCGTAGCCCAATTCGTAAGGCCGCCAGGCCGGCGGAGGCTCCACGTCCTTGTAGTGGTACTTGGGCTTGAGCTTCAGGGCGTGCTCGGCCAGAAACTTCAACCCGCCTGCCGGGTTGAACTTCAAGACGACATCCTTGAACTCGGTATCCAAGTCGCCGAAGGAATCGTGACGGTCGAAGACCTGCCACTTGGGCGCTTCGGGGACGGCCGACTTGGCGAAGTAGATGTTGTCGAACTGGACGCGGGCCTCCAACTCGCGGGCCAAAGCGTAAGCCAGCGCCGTTGGAACCCGCTTGATGCGGACATCCTCGCGGGCCATGAGCGACTGGTACGGACCTTTGCGACTGTGGAGCATGAGGTCCAGCACCGCCGCCGGCTTGATGCACGGGCCGTCTTGCCCCTGCGGCTCCAGCATGGCGATCTCGTCGATATGCTCCTCGGGAATCCAATCCGGGTCACAGAGCCGGAAGATCGTGTAGATTTTGCAGGCGTGAAACCAGTCAAAGGAGAGGTTAAAGCCCACGACCGTGTGCTGGCATATCCACTCAATAAGCTTCAACGTCTCGCGGATCGGCCGCCGCCAGACCTCGTAGAGGACCACGGGGCCGTCTTCCACGGCATACTGCAACAGCACCATGATGCTGTGCAGCCCGCAGGTTTCCGTGTCGAGGTAGAGCTTTGGCGGGTGGTTGCTCACTTCAGAAGACCTCGTAGGACCAACGCCGGCCGTCATCATGCCTGCCGCTCACGCTCGCGGCCGTTACCGGCTGCGTGTGGTAGACTCCATTGCGGAAGCGGATTTCCAGAGCCCAGCCCTTGCCAATCCACCAGGGCTTTCGCGCTGCCGGACTCGACCAATGGAAGCCGTGAAGAAGTTGCCCCACGGTGGCCATCCGCAGTCGAGGATCGCTCGAACTGATCGCCACGACGCCGTGAACTGGGTACATGACCCGCATCTCATAGAGATAGGGGTCCGCTTCCAAGAGGATGCTCGTCTCGGCTTTCAGCCTTCGTATGTCGATTCCCGGCTCAAACGGCTTCGTCGGCGCGCTCATTCGATTCCTCGCTACCAGTTATGACGGAATTCCTCGCGCTTTCTGGAGCGGCGGTTTCGATGTCTTTGAGCAACTCCTCGTCGAGAATCGAGCCGGCGCACCAGGCGGCCACGCGGGTCGGCAGGCCGACAATGCCGGCAGCCAACATCCGTTCGATCATGCGATTGATCTCGCCGACCCGACGGCTTCCGTGGCGGCGTTTATACGTCCTGGCGAGCCCCGGCAGAAACTTGCCTTTGCCCCGTTCTCGCGCCGTGACAATCTCCTCGGCAGCCGCGATTTGCTCGTCCTCTCTTTCAAGGCCCGCCAGCACTTCCAAATTCGTTTGCGACAACAGGCCGGCAGCCGCCTTCTGCTGGATCGCTTCCGGCATCTGCAATAGGCGCACGCGGAGCCAGACCCAATGGGACGATTGCTTTAGCTCGCGGGCGGCCTCCCGCACGCTGGCACCTTCGGGATAAAGTTTCTGCACCGCACGGGCCTCCTCTAGGACGTTCAGGCTCTTGCGTTGCAGGTTCTCCATCAGGTTCACCATTCGGGCGTCATGGTCGCTCAAGCCCTCGCAGATGTAGGCCGGTATCTCGGTCCATCGCAAGAACTCGGCTACGGCCCGGAATCGCCGGTGCCCGACGATCAATCGGTACTCGAAGCCGGCAACGCCGCTCCAAGGCTGCACGGCGACGGGGCAGATCAGCCGCCCCGCTTCGACGATGCTGTCGGCCAGTTCCCGGACGGATTGAAGCGTGAACTCGCCCCGGCAGTTGAAGACCGCATCGTAGTGGATGGCGGCCACCGGGATGGAATACGCCTGGTACTGTTCCAGTGGCTTCATCAGCTTGATCGCAACGCATGGGAAAACAGCGCGGGCCGGTTGGTGGGCAACCATTCCCAGACTGCCGTGCGACCGTCATCGTCGATTCGCACAAAGGTGTCGCGCGTTCTCGCCCAAGTGCCGGTGTTGAAGTGGTAGTCGCCAATCTGACCTGGCTCGTGGGTGTGCCCGTAGACCACTACGTCGGCCCCAGCCTGCTTGCGGTACAATTCCACGCCGTCAAGCATCTCATCCATG
>CAZFKF010001197.1:0-2335 GCA_964518805.1 uncultured Planctomycetaceae bacterium
ACCGGATACTGGTTGTCGTAGGTGTAGCACTGAAGCACCAGCGGCGGCAGGGCGAACGTCGAGTCGTACATGCCCTGGCGGTTGGGAAGGTTCGAGAGCGTGTCGGTGGTCACCGTGTAGTGCGTCCGCCGAATCACGCCAAAGTCCTTGATGTGCCCTCCGCCCGAGCAGTTCTCCAGGATCAGGTTGGGGAACGCTCGCCGTAGCTTCTCCTGCACATCGTAGTACCCGAGCGTCGCCCAGTAACTGGTGTCGACGCCGTAGTGGTGGCGGTGCGACGTCTTGTTGCAGGAGGTGACGATCGGGCCGCAATCGTGTTTCAAGTAATCCAGCCGGTGGTGTCCGACCAGCCATTGCGTCTTTTGGATTCCCCACGCCTTGACCTCGGGGCAGCCCAGGCAGAGTTGGCCGCCGTAGAAGGGGCCGGGCTTCCAGTCGGGCTTGTAGTCGGCGTTGAACCACTGGGGCCTGCCCACCGGCCCGCGCACGCTCAACGCCCCCGCCTCGCCCGAATCGCCGCCGTTGGTCCACGCGCACCACAGGGCCATCTTCATTCCAGCCTCGTGGACGTAGCGTTCGATGGGTTGAATGCCGGCGGGGAACCGCTTGGGGTCCCATCGCCAGTCGCCAGTCTCTGGAAACCACATGGCGTCGGGCATAAAGGCCTCGAACCCCAAGTCACGGCACGTCCGGGCGCTGCGGAGCACGTCCGCTTCCTTGGCTGTGTTGCCGCCCACGTCGAGGTAAAGGTTGTACGCCAGGATCGGATCGGGGGCAGGGCACGCGGGCCGAAGCTTCTCCAGCACGAAGCGGTGCAGGCTGTAGCTCCCTTCGTCCAGATCGCCGCGGTAGCAGCCGACGAAGGCCGGCGGAACGAGCAGCGTCTCGCCCGGTTCGACGTCGGTCTTGAAATCCGGGTGACATCCCACGTCGAGGTCGAGATGTGCGGCAGTCTTCCCTGCGCGCGCTTGGACCCGCCCTAGTCCCGAGAACTCCCAACCCACATAGAGCCCCCGCTCCTGGCCGACCTGCACGGCCAGCCAAGGCACGGGGCTTGCGCCGTCTTCGCAGTTGCTGGCCAGCGTCAGGTTCAATTTGGCGTCGAACGGTTGGCAGAACGTCCCGCCCTGGGTGCTGGCATTGCTGCCGCCCCGCTTGATCCACCAGAGGTGCGCCGAGCCCCGCGGCAACAAACCGCGCAGCGAGAGACTCTCCTGGTTCGAGACCGCAACGCGCCGGCCGGAACCGTTCTCGATCTCGACCCAATGCTCGATCGGCCCGCGCCCCGGTCTCGCCTGCCAGATCGAACGGAGAATCAGCTTCGGATCGGCGTTGGAGAAGGCCAGGACGAGCTTCCCGGAGTGCGGCTCCCTCACCGCTTTCTGAAAGCCCCATCGGGTGGGCACCTCCCGAGATTCCACCCAGACCTTCGTCATCAAAGGCACCGTCGAGTCGGCCGAGAGCCAGTTGCCCGACGCGGCCGGGCATTCCAATCGCGTCACAACGGGGCGATCGTTGACGACGCTCACCCCAAGATGCGTATCGTCGGTCGACAGGCTCCACGGGCCCGCTCCGACCGCAGGATCCGCCATTACCGAACCGGCCGAGAGAATCAAGACCGCGGACAACATGACAACGACCCTCGTTCTCTATTGGCCCGCCTTTTTTCCGGTCGCCCCAAGGCGGATGCCGCATTGTACTTCTTGGACACAGCGCCGACTACTTCGTCCACCGTTTCCTTGGAGTTGAGAGGATGGCGGACCTTCTTGCCGGTCTGTTCCAAGGCGCGGATCTCGAGGCGGTAGCGGCCGGGCACAAGCCCTGTAGCCATTCACGGAGGAAGCCGCAGGAGGGTTGGGGGAGGTTGTTTTCTGAAGTAGGCCAGTAGCGATTGGTGGAGGAATGTGAACACAGAACGGCCTTGTTGTACGCAGGCGGCCAGCACGTAATCGCCCCCGCCCTGCACGATCTTTGCGGCAATGTTCTTCTGGCATTCCGCGACGTCGATCGTGGGGAGACTTCGCACCTCGATGCGAGCGACGACTTCAGTCTCTCCGGCGTGATCATCGGCGTATACCACCCCCGCCACCCCCTAGCAAAGTGGGAGGATCCACCACCTCGCTCGAATCCACTGCAGCCCGCCCATGCACGTGCCTCCTCGACGAGAAAGAGAGACGTGCTGTCGCACGCGGGACGGTGCTTGTTCTATCAGTCTCAAACGAATATCAAGGATATCCCCCCAAGAATTCGCGGAGATTCCCAGAAAGAAACGGCTCGAAAGAGGTATGAACCAACTCTGCGGAGTCACGATAATGAACGGATGAGCGATGATCGT
>CAZFKF010001198.1:0-2335 GCA_964518805.1 uncultured Planctomycetaceae bacterium
TGTTCCACCAATGGGATCTTTTCGGCTGGCACCGTGTGACGGTCTACGGCGATATCCAGGAGCCGCTCGTGGATTTCGGCAAGGCATTGGGGCTGGAGGTTGTGCGCGAGACGTGACAAGAGGAGAGCGAATGGCGAATACAACCCGTGACCAGGCATTGACGCAGCTTCGGGCGTGGACCGTCAATCCGTCGCTGTTGACCCACGCCCGGGCCGTGGAGATTGTGATGCGCGAGGCTGCTGCGCGTTACGGCGGCGAAGGGGCCGACGTGGAAGCATGGGGCGTGGCCGGCCTGTTGCACGACGCCGACTACGACCAGTGGCCCGAAGAGCATCCGCAGCGGATCGTGGACTGGCTGCGCTCGCAGGGCGATGAGGAGATCGCCTACGCGGTGGCCTTCCACCAGACCAAGTGGAAGTTGCCGGCGAAGACCGCCATGGACAAGGCTCTGCTGGCCTGCGACGAGCTGGCCGGGTTCGTCATTGCCTGCTGCCTGGTGCGGCCGGACGGCATCGCCACGCTGGAGCCGAAGAGCGTCAAGAAGAAGCTCAAGGACAAGGCGTTCGCGGCCAAGGTCGACCGCGAGATCATCCGCAACAGCGTCGACCTTTTGGGCGTGGACCTCGACGAACACATCCGCTTCGTGATCGAGGCCCTCAGGCCGCACGCGACGGAGTTGGGCATCGGCGGGAAGGCGTAGGGAAGGGTGAGGAGAGTGCGTTGCGTGCCCTCACCCACGGCCCCTCTCCCAAAGGGAGAGGGGAGATGTGGCGCACCGCGCCGTGTGAACCTCTGGCCTCGCCGTGAGCCGCTCGTCTCGCATCGCAAGGACGGCTCTTCTCGCATCAATAGTTTTCGTCGATTAGCTTTCCGTCGGCGCGGTTGCCGTAGGATTGATAGAGCGGCGGATCGACGGTTTCGGAGAAGAAGCGGACCGAGCCATCGACCAGGGCGAAGTTCGCCCCGCCGGGATGCATGGAGCCGAATCCGCCGACGTACAGCGGGTCGGCGGTCTTGGGCTCCATTTCCTTGCCATCGACCAGGCGGCGGTTGTGCGTTCCGGGCTCGACCGTGAAGTTGACCATCGTGCCGGTGTTGCGGAGCGTGGCCCGCGTGCCCGACATCCAGCCCAGGTCGGCATGGCCCATGGTCTTCTCGCCGGCAAGAATCGTGAAACTCGATCCGTCCGTGACGTCGCGCGGCCCGATGCGGCTGTTGAGGAACAACATGCCTTGATTCGTCGCGTCGATGGGGGCCTCGACGTGGTGATGGCAGCCGGCATAGTTGTTCGAGCCGACGTCGTTTCCCGCGCCCGGCGGCGCGTTGAGCCCGGGCATGCCCGGCACTGCATTCGGGTTGAGTTCCGCGGGGCTCAGTGCTCGCAGCCTTCGCGGGCCGGCATCCGACGGACACATCATGTACCCTCGGGTCACCCTGCGTACCGCGACGTTCTTCGGGTCGTAGACCCCCACGGAAAAGTTCACGTGCCGGAACGTGCTTCCGTCCTCGATGAAGGGCAGGATCTGCACCAGCCAGCTCATGTGGTAGCCGACGGGCTCGCTGCGGATCGGGCCCTTGGCGTTGACTACACCGGGCGGGAACGCCTCGTGTGCCCCTTCGTAATTGTGCAGGGCGATGCCCAACTGCGCCAGGTTGTTGGTGCATTGGCTTCGCCGCGCCGCCTCCCGGGCAGCCTGCACGGCGGGCAGCAAGAGGGCAATCAGAATCCCGATGATGGCAATCACCACCAACAACTCGACCAGCGTGAATCCGCGACGTACTTGGGCGTTCATCGTCTATTTCTCCTTCCCGTTCTGTGGCTCGTCGCTTGTTGAATCCTGGAAATACGCACGGTTGCGCCGCACAAAGAGCGCCGGGCGAGCCCGGCGGCTCAACGCGAGGGTGCATGCGATCGTCGGATCATCGCCCCCCGCCATTCGTCTCTATCCGATCTCCAACCTCCGATCTCCAACCTCCAACCCTTCGTCCCTATTTCTTCGCCGGCGGCAGCAACTCCATCGTGGCCTGCCGGCTGACGCGGACGCGGTCGGGCAAGTCCTCGGGCCAGTCGGCCTGGACGCGCACCAATCGCTGCGACGGCCTCCCCGAGGGAATGACGACCTCGATCTTCACGGCGGCTCCGCCGCCTTGGCCTTGATCCTGCTTTCCCGCATTCCCGTTTCCTCCGAGGGACGAAGCCGGAATTTTCCAAAGCTCGCCCGTGTACTTAGGGTCCGCGGACAGTCGAGCCGCCGCGCGGTCCAGGGCCGATTCGGCCAGCCATCGGCACTGCACATGCCGTGCCTCTTGCCGCACGATCTTCCACTCGCCCACC
>CAZFKF010001199.1:0-2332 GCA_964518805.1 uncultured Planctomycetaceae bacterium
CGGCAACCATTACTTGCGGCTGGAAGCTAGTCCTTTCACCCGCCCAGGTCGGACCCCAGTCCGTGAATGAACACCACCGGGATTTTGCCCGGCTGATACGGCTCCATGAACACCAATTGGGGCTTGACATCCGTCCTGCCCGGATCGAGAAAGCCCTCCAGGTACATCCGCGGGGTCTGTCTCATGTGGTAGGCCAAGGGGGCCGTTAAGTCCCGGTCCAAGGGTATCGTCCCGCATCCGATACCTAGCGATTCGATCCGAAGCGGATTGTAGAACTCCAGTTGTGCCCCGGCGCTCGCCGTTCCGACCGTGGTCGCGACGCTCCCGACGCCGGAACTTCCAGGCGATCTGGCCGGGCGAAGCACGGCCGTCACCGGGAAGGACTGGTGCGGTCGGTGGAACGCCTCCTCGCGGCACGCATGCCGCACGGCGACGAGCGCGACGCCCAATCCCCGGGCGCGGTATTCATGCAATATGTCCCGGCTGCGAAAGTCCCGGGCCAGGTGTACCTCGCAGAACTCCGCGGGTTGCCACGCAAACCCGTGGTACGAGATCGCGACCGTCCGCCATCCGTACGGTCCGGCGAGAAGCAGGCGTCCCCGAGGGTCGAGGCGTCCGAAGCGGGCGCCCGCTGTGATCAAGCCTGCGAGGCTTTGGTGATACAGGGCGAACGTGGCGTCGTAGTCCCGTGCGTCGGCCGCCGATTCCAGCGAGTCGAACCCCAGGAGCCGCCACGCCTGCATCGCTGCCCGGTAATAGAGATCCACGCATTCTTCCCGATCGCGCATGTCGCGCTGTCGGGCAAGCGTGAAACCGGCCTCGGTTTCCGCGAGACTCACGATCTCCGCGGATTCGGACGATGGCTCGCCTGTCCCCAACGGTCGCAGCGAGGAGTACCACGTGCGCTGCGACGAATGATCCGGCCGGTCGGGCAAAGGGTACGCCCGGCAACCGGCCAGAAGGATTGCGCAAAGAATAAGGGTCGACGTGAGACGACGAGCTGCCTTCCCTGGAACAGCGGCCCGGTGGTTTCCTCCGTGGTCTCGCGCCATGTCCCCGTGTCGCCTGAAGAATGACTTCGGGGCGTCTACCATGCCAAGTATACCACGCGCCGCGGGCGCGGCCCGCCATCTTGCGCGCGATTTCGGCGGTGGCCGGCCTATTTCGGCACAGGGAGGACGATCGTGGCGTTCTCCTGGAGGGAAACCTCGCCGGGCTTGCCCGCCATGCGGTATTGCACCTTCAACTGTTTGACCACTCCGGGAGCCGGGTCGCCGCCAAAGGTGGCGTTGTAGCTGGGCGACGGCAGGATAATCACGGGAAAGTCGTGGACATGCTTGCGAAGGATCGTGGTCACGTCTTTGACGCTGGAGCCGGCGCCGTACTCGGCCTTGACGATCTCGATCTTGACCATCGCCTGTCCCATCTCGCTGAGGAGCTTCTTGAGTTGCTCCGACTCGACTCCGGTCTTCCCGGCGATGAGCATCGCTACGGCCACCGCCTCGTTTTTCAGCTCCGGCGTCTTCGTGGCTTCCAGGGCCAACGACAGCATCGCCGCGTTGGGATGCCGGCCGATCACCTCCAGCACGAGTTTCTTCTCGGCGGTACGCTGTGCGGCGCGCAGCGCCTCGCGGCACATCTCGACCCGCTGGTCGTCGGGGATGTCGAATTGCCGCACCAGCCGGATGTAGCCGCGCATAGCCCGGATCCTGTATTTCTCGTCCGCGGCGTTCTTGGCCAGATCGAGCAGAACGGGTGCTGCGTCCACATCCATCCATTCGCCCAGCAGCCGGCTGGCCGTGTCCTGGGTTGGTGGATCACCGCGGTTGACGGCCGTCTTCAGGGCCTCCAAGGCGCCCTTGCCGCCGACCGTGGTGAGGATTTGAAGCAGTCGGCACTTCACGGGAGTGGCCGCGGAAGGCATGGCGGCGATCAACTTGGCCGTCGCCGCCTCGCGGTCGTGCATGCGTTGGCAGGCCGCCGCCAACGCCTTTTCAGCCACTGAACCCTCATCGTTGTCGCGAGGCTGAGCCACGCGCTGGATGAGGGCGTCGAGGTCGGCGAATCCGATCGTCGTTCCCAGGGCCGCAAGGGCGGCCATCCGCGTCGACTTGTCGGGATCGTCGGCGACCTTGCGAAGCGACGCGACGGCCTCGACGATCGGCCGTCGGCCCGCAAGCTCAATCAGGACTTGCCGCAGCTTGCCTTCTGCCTGCGATAAGCGGCCGGCCAAATCCTTGTCGATCTCCGCGCCGGGCATGTCCGCCAGAACGGCAATCGCGGTCTTGGCCAGTTCCTCGTCGGCGCCCGAGGCTGCATCGAGAAGAACCGG
>CAZFKF010001200.1:0-2324 GCA_964518805.1 uncultured Planctomycetaceae bacterium
AAAAACGGCAACCATTACTTGCGGCTGGAAGCTAGTCCTTTCACCCGCCCAGGTCTGACCCCATCCTTTTCCTTCTCCGTTCCAGCCGCTGGTTCACGCGGTTCGGGATGTGGCTCAACGAGCGACCCACGGATTGAATTCGGGCAGGCAAGCGCCTTGGTCACGCGGGCAGCCCGCGGACCATGTAGGCCTGGAGGATGCCGGATTCGTCGGAGTTGAAGAAGCCCATGCGACCGTCCGGGGAGAGGAACGGATGGATGTGCGCCCCCTTCTGCCAGGATGAACGCGGGCAGAGCAGGTAGGTGAATTTCTTGGCCGGTCCGCGGCCCGGCGCATCGAGTTCTGCCAGGTAGATCCCGCCGCGGCGGTCGTGAGGGCCGGAGTCGGTGATCAGCCGATTGCCGGCGATGTCCGTGCCGAAATGGTAGAAATTCGGCTTCGGGAAGCTGCGGCTCAGGTCGTTGCGCACGGCATGGGGCGTTTTGATTCCCACGTGGCCGGCGAACGGCGCAGCAAGGCCCTCGATCAATTGAGCTTCGGGCGGCTGCCGCGTGCCAGTGCTGGTGATGGCCCAGGCCGTGCGCCCGCGCCAGCACTGGTGCCCCTGGCAGGCCTCGTTGCCGTCGCGGCCCCAGGGCATGTTGCGGAAGTTGGACCCGTCGTCGCGGATGACGTGGATATCTGCGCCGGCCCCGCTGACCAGTACGGTAGTTTTTCCGCGCGCGTCGTTCACGCTGCCATGGTTCTCCTGGATCAGGATGTCGTGCGACGCCTCGGGCTCAAGCGAACGGGAATACTGCGGGTGCATGTTGCACCAAGTCTGCCCGTGGATGATCAACTGCGCGGTGGCCTTCTGGAGATCGAACACCATCAGACCGAAAGGCGCGTCTTCGGTCTTGCCGTCGCCCAGAAACGCGGAGAGTGCCAGCCGGCGTCCGTCGGAGGAAATGGTCGAGAGGGGGTAGATCTGGCTCGGCCGGAACTTCGTGCCCGGCAGCGGGTGGTCGACGACGAGGATCGTTTGCCGGTCGCTGCCGTCGAGCCCGACGCGGCGGAGCGACAGCCGTCCGCCGGCCACCCGGGTCTCGTCGACGAAGTAGTAGAGGTACCTTCCGTCGGGCGAGACCGTGGCTGCGGTCGCGCCCCGTTCATCTGTCAGAGGAGTCAGCGCGCCGCTATTCTCCAGATCGCAGAGCAGGTACTGGTGCTTGGAATCGTCCTTGCGCGCGCCATGGGCCGTGGCCGAGCGGTGCAAGACGAACCGCTTTGAGTCCATGGTGAAGATCTGGGCCTCCATGTAGAGGTGCGAAGCCGGCACGTCGGCTTCGCTGGTGAGTTGGATGACCTCCAATCCTTCGGGAGATCTCGGGTCGACCAGGTCCGGCCGGGGCCTTGCCTTGCGCAACTTGCCGTCGATGATGACCGGCGTTGCGGCACATGCGCCCCGTCGCGTGGCCAGGCTCCAGACGGCGCCCCCGGCCGCGCAAGCGGCAGTGGTGAGGAACTGCCGCCGTGAACAAGACGCAACGGAACGCATCGGCTTGCCGTTCTTCGTTTTCATGGCATGCTCCGTGCCGCTTCGACGATCCGGGGATCGCCGTCGACGCGGCCTTCTCACGTCCCAGAACGCCCCAGAGGGCGTTCCCTGCAGATCATTTCGTGACGTCCTGGAATCGTTCAATCCGAATGAGTTCCCCGGCCGTCTCAGGCTTCCTCGACCATCTTCATCCCGAGGGCCTTGGCCAGTTCCGTGACCGGCTCGCGAACGTCGCCGTAGACGGTCACGCGGTGCCAGCCCCACTGGTCCCATTCGTTCATCAGTTTCTCGATGTCGCCTTTGACCTCGACGGCCAGCTTGGTGCGGCAGGCCCGGTCGTCGTCGACATTCTCCACGGCCTTTCCCTGGTGGAAGATCACTTGCTTCGTTGAGGCGTTGAATTCCAGGGTGCTCACCAGCCGATCCAGAGGCAGAATCGCACGGATCGCCGCGCCTTTGCGGTCCTCGGAGTGGCTGCGGATATGGAACGGGTTGGAGGGCCCCTGGGGGCCAAAGACCTTGGTTGGGCCCACGCAGTGGGCGTAGATGATCTGGTTCTTCGAGGTGTCGATGACCGGATCGGAAATGAAGCCCGGCCGGTCCAAGAGGTGGCCCAGGATGACCATCGTCGCCGCCGAGCGGAGATCGCCTTCGCAGCCCCCGACCAGGCCGTCGTCGTTGAACTGGCGGAACCCGAGGCAGGGATAGGCCTTCAGGTGGCCGCCGTAGAACCCGCCGAGGCAGTTGATCGAGATCGCCCGGGCGTTGTGCCGCTTCATCACCTCTT
>CAZFKF010001201.1:0-2324 GCA_964518805.1 uncultured Planctomycetaceae bacterium
CGGCCCAGCACAGGTGGGCCAGGTCGATCCGGTACATGGTGGCGCACATGCAGACCACGGGCGACAGGAAATGGATCTCCTGTTCGGGGTGTTCGTGCTTGAGCCGATTCACCAGGTGCAGCTCGGTGCCGATGGCCCAGCGCGTGCCTGGCGGGGCTTCTTCCACCAGGCGAATGATCTTGCCCGTCGAGCCGATCGCATCGGACCGCTCCACGACCTCCATCATGCACTCGGGATGGACCAGGATTTTGATGTCCGGGTATTTCTTGCGGAACTGCTCGACGTGGGCCGGCGTGAACATCTGATGGACGCTGCAATGCCCCTTCCAGAGAATCACGCGGCTTGAGCCAATGGCCTCCGGTGAGTTGCCGCCCAAGTCATCTTCGCGAGGGTCCCAGACCGGCATCTGCTCCAGCGGCACGCCCATGCGCAGGGCCGTATTGCGGCCCAGATGCTGGTCCGGAAAGAACAGCACGCGGCTGCGCCGCGCAAAGGCCCAGCGGAGCACTGCCTCGGCGTTGGCCGACGTGCAGACGATGCCCTGGTGCCGGCCGCAAAACGCCTTCAGGCTGGCCGCCGAGTTGACATACGTCACCGGCGTAACCTCGGAGATGTCGATGACCTCGCTGAGTTGCTGCCAGCAGTCTTCGACCTGCTCGATTTCGGCCATGTCGGCCATCGAGCAGCCGGCCGCCAGGTCGGGCAGCGTAACCGGCACGCGAAGGCCTTCGCGCTCGGCGAGGCGCTCGGGCCGGTTGGCCAGAACGTCGGCCGTTTCGGCCATGAAGTGCACGTCGCAGAAAATGACGGCTCGGCAGTCCTTGTCGGCCGCGGCCAGCTCGCTCAGGCGGTAGCTGTCGCCGCGCAGGTCGGAGAGGGCGATCACCTCGTCCTGCTGATAGTGATGCCCCAAGATCAGAAGCCGCTTGCCCAGCTCGGCGCGGACCTTCTGGATTCGCGCGGTGAGATCCTCGTTCTCCAGCGATTTATAGGGTTGGAGCGGAAAGGTGGCGGTGGGACGATTCAACGCGGTTTCCATGTTGATGAAGCCTGCTCAGACGTCTTCGAATGCCCTGCGAATTTGGGGGAGTCACTCCCCCCAACTCCGTTGCCACGAGTCGATCGAGGACGCTGAAAGATCCGTTCGGTTGGTGGACAATGATCGTGCGATGCGCGATCCCCGCGCTTGGAACGCGGAGAGGGTATCAGACAATTGTACGTCTTTTCGGCCAAGATCCCACTCCCCCGGCGGGGCCGCACGCACCGACTGACCCGCTGCCGGTCGTCAGGATTTCGTGGGCTTGGACTCGACGTCGACGATGGGGCCTTGGTCCCGACTGCCCTCATCCGTGGCGGGATGGACGGTCGCCGAGAAGACCTTCACGATGCGCGAGCGAATCCTCTTCGAGAGATGGTTCCGCACGAAGCGGCGCACGGGGCGGAGCAATAGGGCCAGCCCGGCTACGTCCGTCAAGACACCGGGCGAGATGAGCAGCACTCCCGCCACCACGATGAGCAGCCCGTCGAGCAACACTTCGCCGGGCACCTCGCCCTGCGAGACTCGGGTCCGCACGAGGTCCAGGCAGCGGCGTCCTTCCCACCGGACCAGAATCGCCCCCAGAATACCAGGAATGAGGATCGTTAACAGAGTCACCTGCCAACTGGTCTGCCGGGTGAGCCACACCAAGAGGACAAGCTCGACCAACGGAAGAAATGTGAAGAAGAGGAAGAAGCGAACGAGCATGGCGGGAAGCGATAAGGACTTGAGGCTCGTGATCGGACGCCGTGAACGGGGGGGCTCAAACCGCAATCCGCGTCCATGCGGGCTGGCGTCTGAAGTCTACACAACCGACTTGCCGTTGCGCAGCCCCATGGCACGCCGAATCTCAGCCCAGTTCTCGGGTTCCGATTACCGATCCCTGTTCCCCGGCCCTTCCCATCTCACCGCTGCATCGTACCGCTCTGTGCGCTGGCCTTCTCGGTGTAGCGTCGGGCCTGATCGTCCTGGCCCAATTGGCGGTGCATGGTGGCCAGATTGTTGTAGGCGACGTCGAGCGCCGTTTTGGCGAGCGATCCTTGCTGGAACGCCTTTTCCATCATTTCCACGCCCTGTTGGGTGATCCGGACGGCTTTGTCGCGCTGTCCGACCTCCCAATACGACACGCCCATGCTCACGAACGTCTCGCCCAGCCGACCTCGCTCCGACGACGACACGTTCGCAGCCGCGTCCTGGAGCGGCGCGAGCGCCTTATCGAACCATTCCACGGCCCCGCGGTGATTGGCTTTTTCACTCGCGCGGATGGCGCCCAGGCGGAAATAGAGTC
>CAZFKF010001202.1:0-2323 GCA_964518805.1 uncultured Planctomycetaceae bacterium
AGCCGCATCCTCGTCAGCCTGCAAAATGGCCAGCTTCTCTGCTTCGGCGAGAAGTGATGAGGTCACACCCGCTGAAGCACAACGACGACTACGACCACAGCCTATGCACTAGTCGCTCAGCCCCCCGCGGCCAGCGGACGACGACAGGCTCAGCAGGTTGGCGATGCCACCCTGGATGGCGCCGGCGTTTTGAATCATGAGCGTGTGCGGCGACAACTGGTTGAGGAAGTCCTGGTCCACCTCGCCTTCGAACCCCAGGATTAGCAACTCCACGCCTTGGCTCTTGGCGCGTTGGGCGGCCGCAAGCGTCCGCTGTGGATCGTTGGGCATGCCGTCGGTGACCATGACGATCGGGCGTTTCACGCCGGCCGGGGCCCGCGAGACCAGGTCGACGGCACAGTCGATGCCCTGATCCATGGCCGTCGTCCCCCACGTCTCTGTCATGGCGGTCACACGCTCGAACTTGGCGAAATCGGCCGACGGCGGGCAGCGAACCTCGGCCGACGAGCCGAACGCAACCAAGCCGATCTGCGCGCCTGTTCCGCCGTCGCTCAGAAGATCGCGGCCGCTTTGGATCACGGCCTTGCGGGCGTCGACGATCTTGTCGCCGTCCATGCTGCTGGAGACGTCCAGGGCGAACACGACCCAGCGGGGCTCGGACGCGGCCCGGGATTGCGAAAGGTCAGGCTCCTCGTAGGGGCGTTCCTCCAGCACGAGCCGCTGGCCGGTCTTCAGGTCCACGGCATCGGCGGTGATGACGCCGCTTGGGTCGTAGTGAAACGTCACCCGGACGCGATCGCCCCGGGCCGCGCCGTTCGGACAGCGGCAGCGGTAGCTCTTGATGCCGTCGGGCCGGTCGTCTTCGCCCTCGAACTCGACCACCGGCACGTCGAAATACTCCTGGCGGTCGTACGTGACCTGAAAATCGTCGCGCGAGCAATCGCAGGGGGCCTGGGTGCCGTGGGGAATGATCTGGGCGTTGGCAATCGCATGGCCTGGCCCGGACTTGATGACCCGGGTGCCCATGTTGCGCGGGATGATCCGCTCGAACGCGACCTCGACCAGCCCGCCGCGCGGCCCTTCCGCCAGCCCGCCCGGCCGCCGCGAGAGCACCCGGCCGCGCGCAAGCACCGCTGCGCCCAGGGCGACCGCCAGATCGGGCTTGTTGACTTGGACGGGCGTCTTGCCCGACGCTTCGGCCAGGGCCTCGCCCATGCGCCGCAGGCGGCTCGATCCGCCGACCAGGAGGATCGTGTCCACGTCCGCCCAGCCCAGGCCGGCCTTCTGCACCGCCTCGTCCGACCAGACCACCATGCGGCCGATGCGGTGCTCGTTGCGGTCCTCGAACTCCCGCCGGGTCACGGTCACGTGTTCGGTGATGCCGTGCGCCGGGCAGGGGATGGAGACGGTGTCGCTACGGGCCAGGTCGCGTTTGGCCCGCTCGCAGGCTTCGTAGAGCATCTGCCCGGCAACGAGGTCGTCGCGCGGGTCCTTGCCATGCTTATCGAGGAATCGCTCGGCCACCATGGACTCCAGTTCCACGGTCCAGTCGTGGCCACCGAGTTTCCGGTCGCCCATCGAAGCCAGCGGCCGAAACACGCCGCCTTGAAGCGCGAGCAGTGTCGCGTCATACGTTCCACCGCCCAGATCGCAAACGAGCACCTTCTGGCCGTCGCGCATGTTCTCGACACCGTAGTACACGGCCGCAGCGGTGGGTTCCTTGACGATTTCGCGCACGCGAAAGCCGGCCAATTCCCCGGCCCGCTTGGTGTTTTCGATCTCCAGGGCATTGAAATAGGCCGGACAGGTGATGACCGCCTCGTCGACGGCTTGACCCAGGTGCAATTCGGCGGCGTGCCGGATCGTCTTCAGAATTTCCGCCGAGATCTCGATCGCATTCTTGCCCTGGAAGCGATAGCTGAGGTCGCCCATCGAGCGTTTGATCCAGCGGACCACGTGCGCTTCGTTGGTCACCCACTGGTTCATGGCCAACTCGCCGACGACGCTCTGGGCGCCGTCGATGAGCACGACCGACGGCAGCGTCATCTGGTCGTCGATGGGGATCATCTGCGCGACGCCCCGCTCATCGACGAACGCGGCGGCGGAAAACGTTGTCCCCAGGTCGATGCCGATAACGACGTTGACCATGATCCTGACGATATGCCCCCTGATTGGCATAATGTCAGGCTAGCTAGTTCGCACTGGATCTGTCAAGGGCCAAGCGGCAGCAGGAAGCGAAGAGTGGTACCGGAACCGGGAAGTGGAGGACCGGAGGAACGGAGGAGGCAGGGATGGGATGGATTGTGCGCGCCAACGAGCGGTT
>CAZFKF010001203.1:0-2323 GCA_964518805.1 uncultured Planctomycetaceae bacterium
GCGCCGTTTCGGTGACAATCGGCCGCATGCCCTCCAAGGGCGTCACCTTGCCTGCCAGACGCGCCGGTACGAACATCGCCACCATGGCCATGCCCGGCCCGAGCATCGCGGCCAGGAGGAAGGGTTGCGCGGTGATCTCCAGGGCGTTCACCGAGGCGTTGTACGTCCGGGCCATCGCGATGCTCAAACCGTAGGCGCCGGCCAGTCCCAGGAGGATCCCGACGAACGTCCCGACCAACCCCAGCATCAAGCCCTCGCGGAGCAGCATGCGCATGATCTGGCCCCGCGTCGTGCCCAGTGCCCGCAGGATCGCCAACTGCCGCCGCCGCTCGCCGATGTTCATCAGGAACGTGTTGAGGATCACGATCGTGGCCAAGACCAGCGTCAGCGTATAGGCGAAACTCAGGCCTTGGTCGAGGCTCTGAAGCGTTTCCTTGCCCAGTTGGGCCCGGGCCAGCGGGGTGCGCACGGTCAGCCCGGCCGGCAAGATGCGACTGACTTGCGTCTGGACCGCCGTTGCGTCGGCCTTGTCGTCCAGCACGAGGCTCGTGGCGTTGATGCACCGCGGTTTGCCAAACATCCGCTGCGCTGCGCGCAGCGTGACGAACGCCGTCCCGCCCTGGTTGAACTGGGCCGCCCCTTCCGGCGTCAGAAGGCCGATCACCGGCAGCTTCGTGTATCCGCGGGAACAGAGCAATCCGATCTCATCGCCCACCGCGATGTCCAAGCCGCGGGCGAAGCCCTCTTCAATCAGTGCACCTTCGTCGTCGCGGAAGAACGCTCCCTCGGCAAGGCGATAGTCGCGCACGGCCTCGTCGCGCAGGGGATCGATTCCCATGACGAAGAACAGCAGCCGGCCGCCTTTGCGGAAGAGCTTTGCATTGCCGCGAAAGATGGGCACCGCCGTCTTGACGCCCGGCACCTGCTCCAACTTGGGGACGATCGATTCATCGTAGGCCCCACCGCCTTCGGCGATGACTTCCAGAGAAGCGCGGCCTGCCAGCTTGGCATACATCTCCTCGTATGCCCGGCGCGTGGTGCTCGACGAGACGTTGACCGCCACCACCGCCGAGACCGCGATCACGATGCTCAACAACGTGAGCGTCGCGCGGCCCGGTCGGTTCTTGAGCTCTCGCAGCGTGAATTTCCAGAGAACCATGGTGCGGCTTATGCTCGGTGATTCCGGCGAGGCGGACCGAAGGGTGAACGATCAGGGACGAAGAACGCCGCTCCCCGAACGACGCGTGCAAGGACTCCGCGCCTCGCTTCCAGCCCTCATCCACCCTCCCTCATCTCTCATCCTTCATCCCTCTCACGGGACTCTCTTGAACAAACAGGTGCGAACTCTCGGGCGGGCCTGGAATTGTCTCACGTCGTTCTCGATCAGCCCGTCGCGGAGTCGCACGAGACGGTCGGCCTGCGCAGCCACGCCGGCGTCATGGGTGACCATAACAATGGTCTGCTTCTCCTCGTCGACCAAGCGGCGCAACAGCGAGGTGACCTGTTGGCCGTTCACGCTGTCGAGGTTGCCCGTCGGTTCGTCGGCCAGGAGAATTGCCGGCCGAATGGCCAACGCGCGGGCAATGGCCACGCGCTGCTGCTCACCGCCGGACAAGGCGCTGGGAACGTGGTTTCGGCGATGGGCGATGCCAACCAGCTTCATCGACTCCGCCGCGCGCTGGCGCGACTCCGTGGCCGACATCCCCCCCAGATCCAGCGGCAACGAGACGTTCTCTTCCGCGGTGAACGCCGGTAGAAGGTTGAACGACTGGAATATGAAGCCGATCCGCGTGCGCCGGATGAGCGTGCGTTCGTCGTCGTCCAGAGTGGCCAAATCCGTTCCTTCGAGGAGGATTTGGCCGTCCGTGGGGGTTTCTACGCCGCCTAAAATATGGAGAAGCGTGCTCTTGCCCGAGCCCGAGGGCCCCATGATCGCCAGAAACTCTCCATGCTGAACCTGCAAATCGATGCCGCGCAGTGCGTGGACGCACGTGTCGTCGCTCCCGTACGCCTTTTCCAGCTCGCGGGTTTCAATGACATTCATCGGGTGACCCCGTCAGTGTGGTGGATGGCCAAAGAAGACGGCCTTGACGGTACTTTCAATTATGTCGAAAACTCGGGGGTGGACTCTGGAGCAAACTCTACAGCATCTGGCCCACTTATCCGTCTCTCCAGGTTCCACAGCCTGGCCACCCCCCTCTGTTAGCGTATTTTCATATAGAGTCATCTTATCGGCTGGCGGGTCGACCTGCAAGGAATATAGCGATCCTTATTGCCACACCCAGCGTTTTCAGCAGGCCATTCGATCATAAGATCGACAGAA
>CAZFKF010001204.1:0-2313 GCA_964518805.1 uncultured Planctomycetaceae bacterium
GAAGGAAGCTGGTCGAGATTGATGGGAACCAAAGCGGTGTCGGACATGGTTGTTTTCTCGGTTGTGGTTCGGGTCTCTGGGTTGGGGTTCAGGTTTCTGGTTTCGAGAAGGTCGGTCACTCGTTGTCGTCACATGGCTCTGCCCTCCGTTCCAATACCATCTCGCGGGTCCGCGCCGCGACTTTCTCTCGTTGCTGGCGGGTGCTGTCCTCGTCGAGGTTCAATGCCCACTGTAGCGCCAGATACCAACCGTCCAGCGCCGTCTGGCTGCCGGCTTTCGTCAAAGCCAAGCCGCCATGCCGGTGCTCGCGGTACTCGGCGAGCACCTCCTTCAACAGCCGCAGGTGCGGCACCGGCTCAAAATCCTTGCAGAAGTCGTGCAGCTTCCCTTGGCGGGCCGCCTCTTGAATCTGTTTGAGCAGCCGGGCCGCCACGGGGACGAACTCCCGCGCCGAGGCGGTTCTTGCCAATGCCACCAGTTGGTTCTGATTGGCGCGCGGCAGCTTGGCGAGCATGTAGGCTGACTTGAGCGGTATCTCGCCCCGCTCCACCGCCTTCTGGATGTCCGGCCGTAGCATGAGCAGCCGAAGCTGATCGGCAATCCAATCCACGCTCTTGTGGATCAAGTTGCTCACGTCGGCCAAGGTGGCGTCTCTTCCCTTGCGGGTGGCGAGGGCGTCCATGATCCTCTTGATCTGTCGGGCGTATTCCACCGCCGTTGTTTCGGGCCGCAAGGCATTGGCCTGAATCTGAATCGCCAGCACGTCGTCGTCCGTGAGACTGTGCTTCACGATGCAGGGCAGCGCCGCCAGCCGCAATTCCATCGCGGCCGTGTAGCGATAGAGGCCGTCCACGACCTCGTAGCAGCCCGGCCGCCGCACAGATGGCCGGACACAGATGGAATTGAGCGGGCCGACCGCGGAGAGCGAATCCCGCAGTTCCAGGTACTCGATGGACTGCCGATCCACGACCCGCAGGACGACCCACGGCTCGACGATTTGGTCCAAGGGAATCAGGCGGAATTCGTCGGGTTGCTCGGGCATGGGTGCATCCGCGTCATACATTCGCACCTATACATGGCCCCCAAATCCGCGGTTTTTCCCAAGTATTTCTGGGAAATCGCGGGATTTTGGGGGCCATGTATAGGTATCCACGCGGCCCGCTATTCGAGACCCGAGCACAGCGCGTTTATACGCGCTGCATGAACTACCTGACGCGGCCTTCGAGAGATGTCATGCCTTTAGTAAGCGAAGCCCTCTACAACTTCCTCCATGCTCGGAAGACGCCGGCCAGTGCCGATCTGGTGGATCGGTGGTCAACGGCGATGGAGACCCAGGTGAACGTCGTCGCGGGCGACGGCGAGCCGGTGGCCCACAAGAAATCCACCTGGACCAACGGCAGCGACACCTGGCACTCGATTCGCATTCCCAAGAATGCCGCCACGGAGCCGACGTGGGAGGACTACAAGATCGGCTATCCCTTCGACCTCTATGCCGAAGGGATCGGCATGACCGGCTGGGACTGGCAGACCCGCCGTTCGCGGCACTTCGGCTACGACTTCGACGCCTTGACCGGCCATGCCCAGGGCATTGGCATCGACGACGAGCAGTTGGAGAAGGTCAAGCGAGCAGCCTGCGCCTTGCCCTACGTTGAAGTCCGCCGCAGCACCGGCGGGGGCGGCATCCATCTCTACGTCTACATCAACGATGCCGGCGTCCCCACCGCCAACCACACGGAACACGCCGCCTTGGCCCGCTGCATCCTGGGGATGATGTCGGCCGAGGTGGGCTTCGATTTCGCCAGCGCCATCGACGCCTGCGGTCACGTCATGTGGATATGGCACCGGAAGATGACGGCCGAAAATCGCGGCCTGGAGATCATCAAGCCGGCCACGAAGCGGCTCTCGGAAGGCGACCTGCCGAAGAACTGGCGAGACCATATTGAAGTGGTCAAAGGCCGCCGATCCAAGATTCGCGTCAACCAGATCGCCGAGGACGATCAAGACCCGTTCGAGACCCTGGCCTCCAGCCGGAAGATCGTCCCTTTGGACGACTCGCACAAGGCCCAGATCGAGGCCCTGATGCGATCCGGCGCGACCACGCTCTGGGTCGCCGACCACCATCTGCTCCAGACACACACGACGGCCCTTCGCACGCTGTTGGAGGAGGAGGGCAAGGCCCTGAACCTGGTTGGCGTCTTCAAGACGATCTCCGAAGGCCGCGATCCCAGCACGCCCAACTGCTTCCTCTTCCCGCTGCCCAACGGTGCGTGGAGGGTCTATCGCTTCTCGCCCGGCATCGCCGAGGCTGACACG